>JBBSKE010000325.1:0-4652 GCA_038256595.1 Tepidiformales bacterium
CGGGGAGACCGAAGAGGACTTCGAGGAGACTATCGGCGTCCTCGAAGCCGTCCGCTTCGACAAGGTGCACATTGCCGCCTACTCGCCGCGGCCGGGCACGATCGCCTACCGCACGATGCCGGACGACGTCGCCCACACCCAGAAGATGGAGTGGGTGCATCGTGTCGAAGCGGTTGAAGGGGCAATCAGCCAGGAGATCAACTCCGGCCTCCTCGGGACCACGCAGCAGATCCTCGTCGAGGGCCTGAAGAATGACCTGCCCTTCGGCCGCACGCGAACGGGCAAACTCGTGCACGTGGACACGCCCCAGCGCATTGGCTCGCTGGTCGATGTCAGAATCGAGCACGCGGGCGCGTTCTCGTTGCGTGGCAGCGTCGCCGACAGCCTCGTGCTCGCGTAGAGGCGGCGAGTTCGACAGCACCACGGCAAAAGGGCAGAATCGGCAATCTTCCCTGCCCGAGGCCCCCTGACATGCCCGACCGTTCCGCCGACCGCTTCGAAATCATCGACCTTCTGAACCGCTACGCCTTCGCCCTCGACGACAAGGACTGGGAGCGCCTGCGCCAGGTGTTCACCACTGATGGCGTCTTTTCCGAGTTCCCGCCAGTGCCGATGGAGGGCATCGAGGTCATCGTGCCGACCATCGCGCGCACGATGAGCCGCTTCGAGATCACCCAGCACCTCCTCGGCCCTACCACGCTCGACTGGCAGGGCGACGACGCCGCGAAATCGCGCTGCTACATCCAGGCGACGCACCGCTACCTCCCGGAAAAGGGCGGCGGCGTCTACGTGCTCCACGGTACCTACATCGACGACGTTGTCCGCACGCCGGAGGGCTGGCGCATCGCCCACCGCCGCCTCTACGCGACTTTCAGCCAAACCACCGGCCGCGCCGCAAAGCCCGAATAGCCGCGAAGGATCAGAGCCCCGGGCGCCAGCAAGGGGTTGGGGTGATTCGCCGCCAAATCTCCTCCCGCAGGCCACTGGACCGCCGCCTGCGACCTGCGCGCTAGCAGGGAACGAGCCGTCATCGCGAGCCCTCGTCCAACGACACAACGCGCAAAGCCCGTAGTATGCCCGCACGAACAGTTCGAGGGGGGCAGAAAATGGGACGGTTGGATAACAAAGTCGCGATGATCACCGGCGGCGGGCGAGGCATCGGCAAGGGCATCGCCCTCGTGCTCGCGCGCGAAGGGGCGGAAATCGTCATCGCGGACATCGATACCGACAATGCCGAACGCACGGCTCAGGAACTCCAGGCGGCCGGGACAAAGGCGTCAGTCGTGCGCTGCGACGTGACCAGCGACGGTTCGGCGGCGGACGCGGTAGCTGCGGCCATCGCGGCCCATGGGCGGCTGGACATCCTCGTGAACAACGCCGGCGTGGTCGGCAATCACTCTGGCAGCAACAAGATCACGCTCGACGACTGGGACCTCTGCTACGAAGTGAACCTCAAAGGCACATGGATCATGGCTCGCGCCGTCGTGCCGCAATTCCGCGAAAACAACGCCGGGAAGATCGTGAACATCGCCTCGATCGCCGGTCGCGAGGGTGGCCCGGGCATCGCGCACTACAACGCCTCGAAGGCGGGCGTCATCAGCGTCACGCAGGCACTCGCGAAGGAGCTTGGGCCGCAAAATATCAACGTCAACGCCATTTGCCCGGGCCTCCTCTGGACCGATATGTGGCGTCATCTGGAGGGCATGATTATCGGCGACGAGACCCCGGACCTGGTCGAGCGGCGCGAAGTGTTCGAGCGCAACCTGGCGACAAACTGCCCGATGCGCCGCGAACAGACCCCCGAAGACATCGGCGAAGCGATCGCTTTCCTGGTCTCGGAAGCAGCCCGGAATATCACCGGCCAGGCCCTGAACGTGGACGGCGGGATGCGGATGAACTGAGTGGTGGTACGACCTGCCCGCTGAACCAGGGAGTAGTGGTTGAACTTTTTGATCGCCTACGCAGCACTGTTGGCCCTGTCTCTGATGTTCGTGCTGCACGGGCGCGACAAACTCCAGCTCGCGCTGCGCGTTCCGCTTGTCGCCGTTGTCTCGTTTCTTGCTCCAGGGCGACTGATCGAGGCTATCGGCCCGCGAATGCGCGAGAACGGGCATGTGACCGGGGACGACACGGTCGCCATCGCGTTCATGACGATCCTACTTTTCGTCGGCACGCTTGCTGGCCCGGCCTGGGTTCGGCGAGTGCTCTATCAGGGGATCAAAGAGCCGGACAGGCCGAAACAAGTCTCTTCACTTAAAGATGATGGCGCCCCGGAGCAGCGCGAATAGCGGGATTGCCAGGCCCGGCCCTCGACCGCTCCTGCATCATTCGTATCGTGATGTCCTGATTCCCAAACCGCCGGGCGTGCTAGGCTTGGCGCACCAATCTTTCGTAAGGATCTCTCCTCCATGAAATTCAGCGTCTGGCCAGGCATCGCCGGCAAATTCAGCGACCTCCTCGACCTCTCCCTCCATGCCGAAAAGACCGGCTGGGACGGCCTCTGGGTCGCCGACCACTTTATGCCCAACGCGGCCGCCCCGGCGGACCTCGGCCCGACGAACGAGGCGTGGACGACCGTCGCGGCGCTGGCTGCGACGGTACCGCGGGTCCGCATCGGCACGCTCGTGACCGGCAACACCTACCGTTACCCGGCCGTGCTCGCCAAGCAGGCGGCGACCGTTGACAACATCAGCGGCGGGCGCCTCGTGCTCGGTCTCGGCTCCGGCTGGCAGGAGAACGAGCACGCCGCCTATGGCATCCCGTTCTACACGGTCGGTTCGCGGCTGCGGCGGCTCGAAGAGGCATGCCAGGTCATCAAGAGCCTCTTTTCGAACGAGCGCACGAACTTCGCCGGCAAGTACTACACCATCACCGAAGCGCCGCTCGCGCCGAAGCCGATCCAGAGCCCGCTCCCGATTCTCATCGGCGGCGGCGGCGAAAAGCTGACCCTGCGCATCGCGGCCACCTACGCAGACGAGTGGAACGTCTGGGGTTCGCCGAAGACGCTCAAGGAGAAGGGCGACATCCTCGAGCAGCACTGCGAGGCCATCGGGCGCGACCCGAAGACCATCCGTCGCTCGGCCCAGGCGATGCTCACGCTGACCGATGACGCCGAACTCGCGGCGAAGATGCGCGGTCCCGGCCGCCCAACCATCGTCGGCAACGTCGCCGAGGTCCAGGAGATCATCGGCCAGTACCAGGAAGCTGGCGTAGACGAACTCATCATCCCCGACTTCAACCTCGGCCGGGGCGAAGAGAAGAAGGCGATTTACGACCGCTTCATCAACGAAGTGGCGAAGCCTTTCCGCTAAGCCACACGACCGCATTCGAGCCGCGACCCTGGTTCCAACCGGGCTCGCGGCTTATTCGTGCCCGCGAGTCGTGGGTCTGTCGTACGCTCAATGCGAAGGGTCAGGTTTCGAACATGAGTGACGGGTTTTCGGTGGACGAAGAGGTGCGCGTGGCGCAGCAGTTCCTCAAGGGGTACACCCTGCCCGAGGGCGTGCGTATTGTTGCCCGGCCAGGCAAAGCCGAGGGCGTGATGGTCGTGCAACTCACCTGCCACGGCCCCGAGGGCACCCGCTCGACCCGTCGCGACACGCTCGGCACCTGGTCGGCGGCGGACGAGGAAGCGAAAGCGGCAATGATTGTCGGCCTTTGCGAAACGCTCGCGCAGCCGGGCTAGGACCGCGAACGCGGGTCGAGGGCATCGCGCAGGCCATCGCCGAGGAAAGTGAAGCAGAGCATCAACGTAGCGATTGCGACCGATGGCACCATGAACATCCAGAGGTTCACGCGGTAGGACCCGAAGCCATCGTTCACGAGCGTGCCGAGGCTCGCGGTCGGGGGTGCGAGGCCGAAGCCGATGAACCCCAGCAGTGCTTCCGCGAAAATCGCTGCCGGGATGCCAAATGTGACCGCGACAACGAGCGGCCCAAGCGTATTCGGCAGCATGTGGACGAGTACGACGCGCGCAGGTGTTGCGCCAATTGCCTGCGCGGACGCAACATAATCCATCGAGCGCAACGTCAGCAACTGGCCCCGCACGAGCCGCGCGAGCGTCACCCAGCCCACCAGCGCAATCGCGAGGATGACCTGCAGGAGTTCGCCGGAAAGCCCGGGGATTTGCGGGTCTCCGCTGCCGATAATCGGCCAGGCGCGCTGCGATAGCACCGATTTCACGAGAATGATGGCGAGCAGTTCCGGGAACGCGTACATGACGTCGGTGAAGCGCATGAGGGCGGCGTCCGCCCAGCGCCCGCCAATCGCTGCTCCCGCACCGACCAGCAGCGCCACCACGACGATGAGCGCCTCCGCCAGCAGCCCGACTTTCAGCGAGATGCGCAACCCCTCCCAGGCGCGCGACCAGTTATCCCGCCCGAGATTGTCGGTCCCCAGGAAGTGGTCAGTAGTCGGTCCGGACTGGACATGCTGGAGGTCCTGCGCGGCGGGTCGATGCCGTTCGACCGCCGGGAAAACCGCCGTCGCCGTTGCCATGACCAGGCCGAGGAGCAGCACCACCGCCGAGAGCATCGCCAGCCGGTTGTGCCCCAATCGCAGCCACGCGAGATGCCAACCTCCACGGCTGCGCGGCCGCGAAAATTCGAATCCGAACGGGTCCGCGGCTGGCGAACCGCTCATGAGCCGGACCG
>JBBSKE010000326.1:0-4650 GCA_038256595.1 Tepidiformales bacterium
ACCGCGATGTGGAGAATCTTGGACGGCTGTCACCGCCCGGCCAGACCTTCCGCCTCGTCTCTGAGCCGAAGCGCACGGAAATGGGCGACATGCAGCAGTTCGACGTCGGAATCGGCCCACTGACCACTCCCTGGCTCGCGGAGATCACGATGTTCGATCCGCCACGCCTGCTGGAGGATGTCCAGGTTTCGGGACCGTTCCGGCGCTGGCGGCACCAGCACCAGGTCTCGGGCGAGGGTGAAGGTTCGCGCCTCACGGACGTTGTCGCCTTCCGCCTGCTGCCCACGCCGGCCGGCGAGCTGCTCGAATGGCTCTTCGTGCGGCCGGTCATGCTGGGAATGTTCTGGTACCGCCATCGCATTACCCGTGGCCTCCTGGAGGCTGCGCGCAAGCCCGGCAATGAGGGCACAGGTTAAGCAGGATTGCTGGCACAGCGACTGCACGCGAATAATGCGCGATGATTACCAGCTATGAGTAACCGCTTCTCATCGACCCCGCCCGATGAGCCGGTTATCGGCGGGTCATATCCCCAGGGATATGACGACGACGATGACCCCCAGTACGCGTACGACGACGAATACGACGAATATGGCGACGAGCCGTATGACGACGACGACGGCTATTACGATGAGCCGGCGCGGCAGCCCGCGTTCTACCTTGCCGTGGGCCTCGCCGTGCTCATCGCGATCGGCATGGTCTTTGGCGTCCTCTTCCTGCTCCGCGGCGACGATAATGACGGCGGCCTCACCGACACGCCCACCCAGGTGCTGGTCGGTTCCCGGATCCGGGTCGATGCTCCACTCACGAACGACCGCGTCGAGATTGGCAAAGTGAGCGAAGTACTCGTGAGCGCCAACGCGACCGAAGGCATCAAAACGTTCGAACTCTATATAGATGACAAGCTGATGGATTCGGTCCCCGGCGGGACACCCGACGCCGAGCAAGTCTACCACCCGCGACTCCGCGCCACCTTCACCGCGAAGGGCGAGCACCAGCTCTTCGTGCGACTCATCACCGAGTCCGGCGCGAAGCAGGATTCCGACAAGATTCTCGTGGTTGCCTTCGAGGCGGTGCAATCGCCGACCGTTGGCGTGCGCGGGCGGCTGCTGACCGTGACGACCATCCGTTCGGCGCCGTCGGACAGCGGTCCCTCGGTCGGGAACGCGCGCGAGGGGCTCGAAGTGGTCATCGCGGGCCGGACACTTGATAGCGAGTGGCTCTTCATCGAAAGCAATCCGCCGGGTTGGGTGCCGCGCAACGCCATCGAGCCGCTGGATGCGCTGAGCCTCGTGCCTGTACGTAGCGCCTCGCCGACACCCACCGCGACCCCGGAAGAGACCGCCTCGCCCACCTCGGTGGCGAACACACAGACTCCCGAGCCGGAGAACCTGCCAGACCTGACGCCGACGAACGCCCAACTCTTCGACGCTGGCGCCGGGCTGCGTGTTTCGGTTGCGAATCTCGCCACTACGGCGTACGACGGCGTGGTCGAAGTCTCGATTACCGGTCTCACTACGGGAACACTGACGCGCGTCTTCGCCCTGAAGATCCCGCCCGGAAGCGCTGGGACCGTCGATTTCGAATTGGACCCGCCGATTTCCGCCGCTCGAACCGCCCAGATCCGCGTGGACCCGGCGAACGCCATTCGCGAGGTCAGCGAGGACAACAACACGATCAGCGTATCGCTTACGCCGCCTGCCCAACCGGCTCAAATCATCATCGCAACCCAATCGACGAGCAACGCGGGAGTCAGCGTGACCGTCCGTAACGATGGCGGACCACTCGCGTCGAGCGCTGTGACCGTTCGCGTGCGGATGGGCAACGTCGAGACGTCGCAGTCGCAAACTGTTGCCCTGGCGAACGGCCAAACGGCCAACTTCGGTCCGATCGTGAAGCCCGCACCTGCAGGCGAGGCGACTATCGAGGTGTTGGTCAACGGTGTTGTGGTTGCGAGCACGACCATCGAGATCACCTGACCGGGAGATCCTACAGGAAGTAACGTCTCGGTTGGGCTAGCGGCCGCACTCGGTATCATGCAGTGATGGACGCCGTCGCCGAGATCAAAAGCAAGCTGGACACGGTCGAGTACATCGGCCGGACCGTGCGTCTCCTGAAATCGGGCAGGAACTTCAAGGGTCTCTGCCCGTTTCACTCGGAGAAGACGCCGTCGTTCTACGTTTTCCCGGACCGCGGCACGTGGCGCTGTTTCGGCAGTTGCGGCGAAGGCGGCGACCTCTTCACGTTCGTCCAGAAGCGCGAAAACGGCGAGTTCCGGGACGCCCTGCGCGTGCTCGCGCGCGATGCCGGGATTGAGCTCAGCGCCGCCTCCGCAGAGCAGCGCAGCCGCCTCGACCGGCTGGCGGGGCTGGTTTCGGCATCGGTCGACTACTACCAGCAGCAACTCCAATCCCCCGACGCCGAAGACGCCCGCCAGTATCTCCAGGAGAAGCGCGGCCTGCGACCGGAGGCGATCTCCGCCTTCAACCTCGGCTGGGCTCCGGATAGCTGGCGCGGCCTGCGCGACTATCTCAGCTCGCGCGGTTATGACGACTCCGAGATGCTCGCCGCCGGGATGCTCGTCCAGCCCGAGGCCGGCGGTTCGCCGTATGACCGTTTTCGCGGCCGTGTGGTGTTCCCGATTACGGACGAGCGCGGCGTCTTCATCGGCATGGGAGGCCGCGGGCTTGGCAACGAACAGCCGAAATACCTCAACTCGCCCCAGTCCGAACTTTTCGATAAAGGGCGTACCCTCTACGGCCTGCAGCTCGCCGGGAAAGAGATTCGCGAATCCGGCGCGGCGGTCGTGGTCGAAGGGTATATGGACGTCATCGGGCCGTGGCAGGCGGGCTTTCGCAACGTCGTCGCCTCGATGGGAACGTCGCTGACCGAGCGCCACGCCGCGCTTTTGCGTCGATTCACGACCCGCGTCGTGCTCGCGATGGACCCAGACGCGGCCGGACTCGCGGCGGCCGAGCGCGCGGGCGGCCTGCTTTTGTCGCTCGAATCGCCCGAGGCGATGGCGAGGTCGGCCGCCTCGGCAGACTCCGTGACCGCCGGCTCGGACCTCGACCTGCGCGTCGCTCCCCTGCCCGCCGGCAAGGACCCGGACGAAATCACGCGCGACGAGCCGGAGACCTGGCGCAAGGCGATCGAGAATGCCCGCCCGTTCACGGAATTCCTCATCTCTCGCGCGCTGGGGGCGAAGCGGCCGGATTCGGCAGCGGAAGCGCGGCGAGTGGTCGATCGCATCCGGCCGATCCTGAACACGGTGAAGAGCCCGGTCGAACGCGGCACCTATATCCAGCGAATCGCCCGCTTCCTCGATGTCTCCGAGCAGTTCGTGCTCGAACAGTCGCGACCCTCGACTCGCCGGCCACGCATGCCCGCGGACGCGCGCCCGGCCATCCCCGAGCGCGAGATCCACCTCCTTGGGTTCTGCCTGAAATACCCAGAGTTACGCACGACGCTTCGAAACCTGCCCATTGACCTTTTCAACAGCGCCGAGGTGCGCGAGGCGTTCCGCCGCTGGCTCGATGGCGCCGACTTGCTCTCCCTGCCCGAAGAAGACCCGCTACGGGCGACCGTCGCGATGGCCGGCGGCCTGCGCCTCCTCAGCCACCCAATGACGCGGGAAGAAGCGACGCGCTCGGTGCAGGACGTCATCAACAACATCGTGCGGGAGCGTCTGGTGCAGCGGCAGGCGGCAATCACGGACGAATTGCACGAAGCCGAGCGCGAACTTGGCACGAGCGCGGTCGACGAGGTGTCCTTCACCGCCTGGCAGGGTCTCCTCCCGCCCGATTCGGCCCTTCCGCTCGCGCAACTCGTGATCGAAGAACTCGAACTCGGCCTGAGCATCCACCGGAACGAGACACCCCAATTCCGCTAGACCGCTCGCGAACGGAGTGCGCATGACCAGCGACCGCTACGCGATGTCCAGCCCCGACGGCGAATTCGAGCCCGGCTCGGATGAGCCGCGCTTGCGCGACTCGCTCAGAATCGCCGACCCGGGCGAGATGGACGAGGCGGAATCGGTGGCGCTGGTGGCAATGTCGGTGCGCCTGCTGAATGCTGAACTTACGGGAAGACGCTTCACCGCGGGCGATATTCGATTCCTACACCGCGAATGGCTCACGTCCATCTATCCCTGGGCTGGCGAGTACCGGACCGTGAATATCAGCAAGCAAGGATTCCCGTTTGCATCAGCCCACGTAATTCCGCAATTGATGCAAGACTTCGAACGGGGACCTTTGACGCAGTACACGCCGTGCGAATCCCAGCATGTGACGCAGGTTGCCCGCGCGCTGGCAGTGACGCACGCCGAACTGATCCTGGTTCATCCTTTTCGGGAACGGAACGGGCGTTGCGCTCGGCTCCTGGCGCAGGCAATGGCTCACCAGGCGGGATACACGAGGCTCGATTTCAGGCCGTTCGACGTTAAAGCGTCCTTATATGTCGCCGCGATTCATCACGCGACGCGATGGACCACGATTACTCCCGCACGGAATCACTATTCGTCGAGGTTTTGGAGCTCAGCGCGAGTGGAGCTCGTTAAGATTCCCGGCTGGTGCCCGGGAAGATCAGCCCCGGGTAGTCGGCGTGCGCGGCTGCGACAACCCGACGACCTTCGAACGGCTTTCGAATGCCCTC
>JBBSKE010000327.1:0-4646 GCA_038256595.1 Tepidiformales bacterium
CGGCATGCGCCGAGTGTAATTGTTGAGTTGCTATAACGGTAGGTTTCAGTCTTATATTCGACACGTTTGTCGTTATCTATTAGTGTGTGATGTCATCGACTGTGAGGCTCCCGCCGCCGCTCGCACCCGGTATCCCCCCACCCAGCACCCAATCCCGCCCTCTGCTATCCTGCCGCAACGCTGGCGCTGCTGCGCCCGGGAGCATCGCATGGCGGAGTGGTCCAACTGGTCGGGGAGTGTGCGCGCCACCCCGGCGTCCATCGCGCTACCATCGTCCGAGGCCGAATTGCAGGCGGTCGTCGCTGGCGCGGCGGGTGCGAACCAGCGCGTGCGCGTCGCCGGCACCGGGCACTCGTTCGTCCCCCTCTGCGCGACCGATGGCGTGCTCCTCAGCCTCGATAACCTCCAGGGGCTGGTCGCGGTCAACCCCGGTGCTTCGACCGCGACCTTCTGGGCGGGCACGAAGATCTGGCAGATGGGCGAGCCGCTCCTCGCGCACGGGTTCGCGCTTTCGAACCAGGGCGACATCGACAAGCAGGCCATCGCCGGCGCCATCTCGACCGGCACGCATGGCACCGGCCCGGCCCTCGGCAACCTCTCCTCGATGATGGTCGGCGCGCGGGTCGTGCTCGCCGATGGCTCCGTGGTCGACATCTCGGCGGATTCGGACCCCGAGACGTTTCGCGCGCTGCGGGTCTCGATGGGCGCGCTCGGCGTGCTCTCGCAGGTGACGATTCGCGTGCTGCCGGCGTTCCGGCTCTACGAAAAGTCCTGGGCGGAACCGTTCGAAGCATGCATGGAGCTGCTCGATGAGCGCATCGCAGCCAACCGCCACTTCGAATTCTGGTGGGCGCCTCCAATAGACATGTGCGCGGCGAAGACGCTCAACCCCACGTCCGAAGAGATCGGCGTGCGCGATACGGAGCTGCCGACCGGCGTGCTCAAGCGCTACATCAACCCCGAGCGGGTCGACTGGAGCTACCGCATCTTCCCCTCGGAGCGGGTCAACCTTTTCAACGAGATCGAGTTCTCGATGCCCGCCGAGAACGGCCCCGCCTGTGTGCGCGAACTCCACCAGATGATGAAGACGGTCCACGCGGACGTGCTCTGGCCGATCGAGTACCGGACGGTCGCGCCGGACGACGCCTTCCTCAGCCCGCACCAGGGCCGCCCGTCGGTCACGATTTCGCTCCACCAGGCCGCCGACCTGCCGCACGAGGGCTTCTTCGCCGACTGCCAGGCGGTGTTCGCGAACCACGGCGCCCGTCCGCACTGGGGCAAGTGGCAGTCGTGGTCCGCCGAGCGCCTGGCCGGCTTCTACCCCGAGTGGGACCGCTTCGCCGCGGTCCGCAGCCGCCTCGACCCGGAGGGCCGGTTTCTCAACCCGTTCCTGGAGAAGGTGCTTCTGGGTTAAGGCGAACGCGTCGCGTCGGAACGGGGACACCGCGGGAGCTGCCGCCAACCAGAGCACCGGCGCGCGAGCCCGGTGGCGCGTGGCGCGGCGACCATCGCTCTCCGCAAGGCCGCCTGACCGCGTGGATCGCCCGCCGCGAATATTGGGCGCTAAGTCACGGGACCCCTTGCTTGCGCGCGGGGCTCTGATCGGATTTGGCCTTGCTGACAAGTTCTTGACTGTACGTTTGCGATGTGTTGACAGTCCGAACTCGCGTGTCTATCGTCCGGGGCGCGTGTCACCGGATGGCACGCCGGGAGGTCGCCATGCACATCGGAATGTTCACCATGCCGTCGCACCCGCCAGAGCGAAGCCTCTACGACGGGCAGCAGTGGGACCTCCAGTTCATTCGCTGGGCCGACGAACTCGGCTTCACGGAGGCCTGGATCGGCGAACACCACACCGCGCCCTGGGAACCACATCCCGCGCCGGACCTGCTCATCGCGCAGGCGTTGATGCAGACGAAGAACATCCGGCTCGGCCCCGGCGGCTTCCTCCTGCCGTATCACCACCCGGCCGAACTCGCGAACCGCGTGGCCATGCTCGACCATCTTTCGCAGGGCCGCCTGAATTTTGGCGTCGCCGCTTCTGGCCTGCCAAGCGACTGGGCGATGTTCAACGTCGATGGCATGTCCGGCGTGAACCGTGACATGACGCGCGAGGCGCTCGACCTCATCCTTCGCCTCTGGACCGAACCGGAGCCGTTCGATCACCACGGCAAGTTCTGGAACGTCACCCAGCCGGCCGAAATGCTGGGCATGTTGCGGCCGCACATTAAGCCATTCCAGGCGCCGCATCCGCCGATCGCCGTGGCCGGGCTTTCGAAGAATTCGGACACGCTGAAGCTCGCGGGCGAGCGAGGATTCATCCCGATGAGCCTGAACCTCAACCCGAGCTATGTCGCGAGCCACTGGGATTCGGTCGAAGAGGGTGCTCGACGCTCCGGCCGCACGCCCGACCGGGGCGAGTGGCGGATGGTGCGCGAAGTCTTCGTCGCCGAGACCGACGAGGAGGCGATGCAACTCTCGCTCGGCGGCATGATGGGCCGGATGATGCGCGAGTACTTCCTACCGCTGCTCGGCGCCTTCGGCTTCAAGGACTACCTGAAGCACGACCCGGACGTGGCCGATGACGACGTCACGCCCGAGTATTGCGCCGAGCACAACTGGCTTGTCGGGTCGCCCGAGACGGTCGCCCGGAAACTGGAGAAGGTCTACGACGAGGTCGGCGGTTTCGGCACGCTGCTCGTCTTCGGATTCGACTACACGGAGAACCCGGAGGCATGGCACACCTCGATGCGGCTGCTGATGGAGGAGGTCCTGCCAAAGGTCCGCCACCTGACGCCGGCCGCGCCAGTAGGAGCAGCCGTGGCGGCGGGGTAGCGGGCCAGGCATTTGGGTAACGAGTCGCTCCCGCCCGGTTGCCAGTCCGGCGCCGAGTCCATAGGATTCGCCCCGCCGGGCATCTCCCGGGGAGGTGGCCAGCATGGTCGAGATTCATGGGTTCTGCGATCCGCGCTTCGAAGCCGTACGAGCGGCGTTCAGCGCCAATTTCGACCAGGGCCTCGATGCCGGCGCGTCGGTCGCGATCACGGTCGGCGGCGAGATGGTCGTCGACCTCTGGGGCGGCGTCGCGAACGACGACGGCACGCGCCCCTGGGAAGAGGACACGATCGTCAACGTCTACTCGACCACGAAGACGATGACCGCCCTCTGCGCCCTCATCCTCGCGGACCGCGGCGACCTCGATTTCCACGCGCCGGTCGCGAAATACTGGCCCGAGTTCGCCCAGAACGGCAAAGAAGCCATCGAAGTTCGCCACCTGATGAGCCACACCGCGGCCCTCCCCGGCTGGGACACCCAGATCGTGGTCGACGACCTCTACGACTGGGAGAAAGTGACCTCGCTGCTCGCGGCCCAGTCGCCCTGGTGGGAGCCCGGCACCGCTTCCGGCTACCACGCCATCACCCAGGGCAACCTCGTCGGCGAGGTCGTCCGCCGGATCAGCGGGAAGTCGCTCGGGACGTTCTTCGCAGACGAAGTCGCCGGGCCGCTGGGCGCCGACTTCCACATCGGCCTCGATCCGAAGCACGATGCGCGCGTCGCCGACCTCATCCCGCCGGAAGCCGTCTCCGGGGCGCTCGCTGCCGACCCCTCGACCGTCGCCGGGCGAATCTTCCGCTGGCCGGTCATGAACGCACTCGATTCGCGCACGCGCGGTTGGCGAGCAGCCGAGATCCCGGCCGCGAACGGCCACGGCAACGCGCGCTCCATTGCCCGTATCCACTCGGTGCTCGTCAACAGCGGCGAAGCGTGGGGCAAGCGGCTACTCTCGGCGGAAGGCTGCGAAACCATCTTCGAAGAGCAGATCAACGGCATCGACCTCGTCTTCGGGACGCCGCTGCGCCACGGCATCGGCTTCGGGCTGAACAACCCGGATATGCCGCTAGGCCCGAACCCGAAGACCTGCTACTGGGGCGGCTGGGGCGGTTCGCTCGCCCTGCTCGACTTCGACGCGCAGATGGTCATCGCCTTCGCCATGACGAAGATGAACTCCACCACCACCGGCGACATGCGCACGGTCGCCCTCGGCGCGGCGGCCTACCAGTCGCTGCAGTCGGCGGGCAAGTGAGACTGCGCCTGTTAGAGCACGGGTAAGCGCCTAGGCGGGAGCCTCTTCCCTACAACGAGCCTAACCTCGGGGTGCGGGTTTCATCGAACATGGCTTGCTGATCCAGTACCGCATGCGCGTGGTCCTTCGGATCGATGCGAACGGGCACAGCAGAACCCGGGGTCAGCCGCCAGTTCAGGACGCTGCTGATCCGCTGCCGGGCTTGCGTACGCTGGGTTCCCTGCGGGAGTGTGACATCCAGGACGACGGTGAACGTAGTCTTGCCATTCACGGTCGGAGGTCCCTCCCGGACGCTGACAATCGTAGCGTTTGCGGGAATTCCATCTCGCTCAACAGTCTTGTCAGTTTTGCCCAGGAGCCGGCCGAGCTTCCCCATAATTTCCTCCTCGATCTCTGTGCTTCGCGGTCCAGCTTAACGAGAATGCTACATGCGCCACGTTTCCTCCGGGTATGATGCAGCGTCATGGCACGGCGAGTCACGAGCGCGAGATTCATCGGCAGGGCGGGCGAACTTGAATCGCTGCGCCTGCTGCTAGAGAGCGTGCGCGCCGAGGGCCGAGGC
>JBBSKE010000328.1:0-4643 GCA_038256595.1 Tepidiformales bacterium
AATTGAGGGCATGAGCGCAGATGCCCTCGACCTCTTTTCGCCGGTCGCCCGCGCCTGGTTCCGGTCGAGTTTCGCCGCCGCCACGCCCGCGCAAGAGATGGGCTGGAACGCCATCAGCAGTGGCGACCATACGCTGCTGCTCGCGCCGACCGGCTCCGGCAAGACGCTCGCTGCCTTCCTGTGGTGCCTCGACCGCCTCGCGACGCGCCCGCTGGATTCGCTGCCGCTGAAGCCGCCCCCTCGCGGCAATCGTGTTCGAAAGACCGAAAGCGACACTCCCGAGCGCACCCGTGCCGGAGTCTCGGTGCTCTACATCTCGCCCATCAAGGCGCTCTCCTATGATGTCGAGCGAAACCTGCGCGCCCCGCTCGCCGGCCTGAAGATCGCGGCCGCACGTGTGGGCCTGCCGCTGCCCGACATAACGGTTGCGACGCGCACCGGCGACACTCCCCAGCGCGAACGCGAGGACATCCGCAAGGACCCGCCGGACATCCTCATCACGACGCCCGAGTCGCTCTACCTGCTGCTCACCTCGCGCTCAAGGGACATCCTGCGCACGGTCGATACGGTCATCATCGACGAGATCCACACGATGGCGGGCACGAAGCGCGGCGCCCACCTTTCGCTCTCGCTCGAACGGCTCGAGTGCCTGCTCGAAAAGCCGCCCCAGCGCATCGGTCTCTCGGCGACGCAGCGGCCACTCGACGAAATCGCCCGCTACCTCGCCGGCGACCGGCCCGTAAAGATTGTCGACGCCGGTTCGAAGCGAAACCTGGACCTGAAGGTCATTG
The DNA here is from genome assembly GCA_038256595.1 of Tepidiformales bacterium. Taxonomy (GTDB): domain Bacteria; phylum Chloroflexota; class Dehalococcoidia; order Tepidiformales; family Tepidiformaceae; genus JBBSKE01. The sequence goes on from JBBSKE010000328.1 coordinate 792, forward strand.
TCCCAATCGCGGACCTCAGCCGCCCCGCGACGCATTACGAGAACTACCCCTCGGAAACGGTCGATCCGGAGGCGCGCTCCTCGGCCTGGCCGGCGATCTACCCCGAAATCCTCCAGCTCGTGAAGGACCACCGCTCCACTCTGATTTTCGTGAACAACCGGCGCCTCGCCGAGCGCCTGGCCGCCCGACTCAACGACCTCGCGGGCGAAGAGCTCGTTCGCGCGCACCACGGCTCCGTCAGCCGCGAGCAGCGTGTCGAAATCGAGGAATTGCTGAAGGAAGGGCGAATCCCGGGGCTGGTATGCACGAGTTCCCTCGAACTGGGCATCGACATGGGCGCTGTGGACATGGTCATCCAGGTCGAGTCGCCGAAATCGGTCGCGCGCGGGCTACAGCGCATCGGCCGCGCCGGTCACCAGGTGGGCGGGACGAGCGCCGGGCGAATCTTCCCCAAATTCCGCGGCGATCTGCTCGAATGCGCGGTCCTCACGGAGCGGATGCGCGAGGGCGCCATCGAATCGACCGACATCCCACGCAACCCGCTGGACGTGCTCTCGCAGCAGCTCGTCGCGATGACCGTCATGGACGAATGGTCCATCGATGACCTCGAGAAGGTCGTCCACCGCTCCTACAATTTCGCCGGCCTGAGCCGCGATCAGCTCGAGGGCGTCCTCGGTATGCTCGCCGGCCAGTACCCCTCAGACGAATTCGCCGACCTCAAACCGCGCCTCATCTGGGACCGCGAAACGAACAAGATCAACGGCCGCCGCGACGCGAAGACCATCGCCGTCGTCAACGCCGGGACGATTCCCGACCGCGGGCTCTACGGCGTCTTCCTCGGCATCGGCGGCCCGCGCGTCGGCGAACTGGACGAGGAGATGGTCTACGAGAGCCGCCCGGGCGAGGTTTTCGTCCTCGGCGCGAGTTCGTGGCGCATCGAGCAGATCACGCGCGACCAGGTCATCGTCACTCCCGCGCACGGCCAGCCGGGGAAGATGCCATTCTGGAAGGGCGACGGCATCGGCCGCCCCCTCGAATTCGGCCGAGCAATCGGCGCTTTTACGCGCACGCTCATGGCGCTGCCCGACCCCCAGGCCCGCCAACTGCTCGCGGATTCGCACGATATGGACCCGCTCGCTACCAGCAACCTCCTCAACTATCTCGCCGAGCAGAAGCAGGCGACCGGCGCCGTCCCCGACGACCGCACGATCGTGGTCGAACGCTTTCGCGACGAACTCGGCGACTGGCGCGTGGCCATCCTGACGCCGTTCGGTGCGCGCATCCACACGCCCTGGGCGTTGGCGCTCGAACACCGCCTCCAGGAACGCAGCGGCTTCGAAGTGCAGACCCTCTGGAGCGACGACGGCATCGCCCTGCGCTTCGCCGGCGGCGAAGACGTGCCCGATGACTCGCTCTTCTTCCCCGAGCCGGAGGAGATCGAGGAGCTGGTGGTCAATCAGCTTGCGAACTCCGCGCTTTTCGCGTCTCGCTTCCGTGAAAACGCCGGGCGAGCGCTACTGCTGCCGCGCGCGCGCCCCGGGATGCGCTCGCCGCTATGGCTGCAGCGGCTGAAGTCGCAAAACCTGCTCGCGGTCGCCAGCAGTTACGGCAGCTTCCCCATCATCCTCGAGACCTATCGCGAATGCCTGCAGGACGTGTTCGACGTGCCGGGGCTGGTCGAAATCCTCACTGGCGTTCGTAGCCGGGCCATCCGCCGCGTCTCGGCCGAGACGAACGAGGCATCGCCCTTCTCGCGCTCGCTCGTCTTCGATTACGTGGCTGCCTACATGTACGAATACGATGCGCCGCTCGCCGAACGCCGCACCCAGGCCCTCGCGCTCGACCGCACGATGCTGCGCGACCTCCTCGGCGAGGCAGAACTGCGCGAATTGCTCGACCCGGTGGCCGTGGATGAGACCGAACTCGAACTCCAGTGCCTCGTCGACAACCGTAAGGCGAAGACGGCCGACCAGCTCCACGACCTCCTGCGGCGCCTCGGCGACCTCTCCCCGGCCGAGATTTCGGCGCGCGCGGCGAACCCCGAGGACGTCGAGGAGTGGCTCATGGTGCTGCTCGATTCGCGCCGCGCGTGCCCGGTTCGGATCGGCAATGAGGAGCGCTGGATCCCGATGGAGGATGCCGGCCGCTACCGCGATGCGCTCGGCGTGACGCCGCCGCTGGGGGTGCCGGAAGTCTTCCTCAAGCCGGCCGCGGCTGGTCTCGACACGCTCCTCGCCCGCTACGCACGCACGCACGCGCCGTTCCTTCCGTCCGCGCCGGCCCTGCGCTGGGACCTCCCGGAGCCGCTCGTCCTCGAGACGCTGCGCCGGCTCGAAGCCAATGGCTCGCTGCTCCACGGCGATTTTCGCCCCGGTGGCACCCAGCGCGAGTGGTGTGACCCGGAAGTGCTGCGCATGCTCAAGCGCAAATCCCTGGCGCGGCTCCGGCATGAGGTAGAGCCAGTTTCGCCCGGGGCATACGCGCGCTTCCTCCTCCGCTGGCAGGGTGTCGGCTCGGCGCTCACCGGAGTCGACCGAGTGCGAGATGTCGCCGTCCAGCTGGAGGGCCTGCCCCATGCCGCCTCCATCCTCGAGCGCGAAATCCTCGCCGCCCGCGTGCGCGACTACAACCCGAAATGGCTCGACGAACTCGGCGCCGCGGGCGAACTCGCCTGGTATGGCGCCGGGCAGCTCGGCGCGAACGATGGCCGTGTCGTCCTCGTGCGCCGCTCGCAGCTACCTCTGCTCGTGCCCCCACCCGTGGTTTCGACCGCGACCGAGGACCTCGACAACCGCGTGCGCGACTATCTCGCCTCCCGCGGCGCGTCGTTCTTCGGCGAAATCATTGCGGCCACGAACGGCAGCATCCTGGATACTGTGGCGGCGATCTGGCGGATGGTCTGGGCCGGGCAGGTCTCGAACGACACCCTCGCGCCCCTCCGTGCCATCGGCTGGCAGAAGAAGTCGACCACGGCTGTTCGCTCGCCCCGGCGAAGTGGCAGCGTCTTCCCCCCGGAGGCGGCCGGGCGCTGGTCTGGCATCGTGCCGGGCGAGGTGCCCGGGACCCAGCGCGCCCACGCCATCGCGACCGCCCTGCTCGACCGCTACGGAGTCGTCACGCGCGAAACGGTCGCCTCAGAGGGCATCCCCGGCGGCTTCTCGACCATCTACCCGGTGCTCAAGGCGATGGAGGAATCCGGGCGAGTGCGGCGCGGCTACTTCATCGACGGACTCGGCGGCGCCCAGTTCGCCCTCCCCGGCGCGGTCGATTCGCTGCGAGCCGAGCGCGATGCCCCTTCCGACCACCTCGTCCACGTCCTCACGAGCACCGACCCGGCGAGCCCCTGGGGCGCCTCGCTCGCCTGGCCACGGCGCGACGATGCTGACCGCCGCCTCTTCGTCCGCGCGCCGGGCGCCTACGTCGTGCTGGTCGATGGCGAGCCGGTCATCTACCTGGAACGCGGCGGCAAAGGCGTGAGCACCTTCCCCGCCTTCGACGACCCAGACACGGCGGCGCTCGCGATTCGTGGTCTTGCCGCGCGCGACGTCGGCCCGAAACCCGTCGCGATCGAGCGCATCGACGGCCTCCCGGTGATGGAATCGCCGGCGCTGGAGGCGTTCGTCGAAGGCAGCTACACGCAGGGCTACCGCGGCCTCACCCTGCCGCGCATCCGGGGGGCGGCCAGTGCCCGAAGGTGACAGCGTCTTCCGGTTCGCCGCAAAGCTGCGCGCGGTGCTCTTCGACCACGTCATCGAAGGTGCGCGCAGCCACGGGCCGGGGCCGGTCGTACGCGTCGAAAAGATCATCGGTGCGACCTGCACAGGCGTCGACACCCACGGCAAGAACCTCTTC
>JBBSKE010000329.1:0-4636 GCA_038256595.1 Tepidiformales bacterium
CTTCGTCGGCCGGGCATTCGAAAATGAGCTCGTCGTGGACCTGCAGGATCATCCGGCTCAGCAGGCCGCGCTGGCGAATCTCCTCGTCGATCCGAATCATCGCGACCTTGATGACGTCGGCCGCGGTTCCCTGGATGGGCAGGTTAATCGCCTCGCGCTCGGCGGCCGCGCGCACCTGGAAGTTGCCGCTGCGAATCGCGGGGAGGAATCGTCGCCGCCCGAAGAGGGTCTCCGCGTAGCCGTGTTCGCGCGTGAACGAGAGCGTTCGCTCCTGCCACTCTTTGATGCCCGGGAAGTTCGTGTAGTAGTTCTTGATGAACGTTTCGGCGTCGGCGCGGGACATGCCGGTCCGGCTCGAAAGCCCGAATTCGCCCATGCCATAGGCGATGCCGAAATTCACCATTTTCGCCGTGTCGCGCATCTGCCGCGTGACGGCGTCCGGCTCCACGCCGTAGACGGTCGCAGCCGTCGCGCGGTGGATGTCCTGGTCGGCGAGGAAAGCGTCGATCAGGCCGCGGTCGCCGGTCATGTGGGCGAGGACGCGCAATTCCACTTGCGAATAATCGCCGGCCACAAACCAGGGGTCCTCAAAGTGGCTCGCGACGAACGCCTTGCGAATATCCCGGCCCGCATCAGTGCGCACCGGGATGTGCTGGAGGTTCGGGTTCGTCGAGGAAAGCCGCCCTGTCGCTGCGACCGTCTGCTGGAAGTCGGTGTGGATGCGGCCGTCCTCTGCGACGGTCCCGGGGAGGGCGTCGAGGTAGGTCGATTTCAGCTTCGTCAGCCCCCGATACTCGAAAATCTGGTCGATGATCGGGTTCAACTCGCGCAGGCCTTCGAGCGCCCGCTGGTCGGTCGAATAACCCTGCGTCATCTTGCGCGTCTTGGGCAGGCCGAGTTCCTTGAAGAGGATGTCACTGAGCTGCTGCGGGCTGCCGATGTTGAACTCGTGCCCGGCCAGCAGGTAGACCTCTTTTTCGGCGCGGTCGATATCGCCCACCATCGCCCGCGAGAGTTCGCCAAGCACGGAGACGTCGAGCGCGACGCCGTAGTGCTCCATCCGCTGCAAAACGGGCAGGAGCGGCATCTCCATGGTCTCGAAGAGCGAGCGATGTTCGCGTTCGTCGAGGGCGTCATCGAGTTCTGGTCGAAGGCGCAGCAGCATGTCCGCATGCTGGCAGGCGAGGTCACGGACGCCGTCGATCTCCACGTGCGAAAGCGGTACCGCCTTGCGGCCAGTCCCGGTGAGCGACGTCCACGGTGCGAGTTCGATGCTCAGCCGCTCGTTCGCTAGCGCCGCAACCGTCGATGAGGTCTCGCCGAGGAGGAATGCGGCGATCGCGACGTCGAACGACGGTGGCGCCATCTCGATGCCGATGCGCGCGAGCTGGTGCATGTGGTACTTGCCGCCGTAGGTCACCGTTTTCAGGTCCGGGTGCGATAGCAGCGGCCCGAGAACGTTCACCACCGCGGAAATTGGGAGCTGCGGATTGTCGCCGTCGAGGCGCGGCGCGTGCCCAATTGGCACGTACCAGGCTCGACCCGGTGCGGTCGCAAACGAGAGGCCGAGGAGGCGCGAGTCCGCCGGGTCGCCCGAGACGGTGACGCTCGAAACCGCGAAGGTACCGGCCTTCACGAGCGCACCAGCGAGGACGTTCAGCGACCACGCGTCGTTCACCATGTCGTATTCGCGGACCACATCGGGAGCATCCGAGGCGGCCGCTTCGGGGCGCTGGGACTGTGGCAGGGCGGCGATCACATCGCTCAGGCGCGAGGCGAGCATCCGGAATTCGAGTTCACGGAAGAGCGAGGCGACGCGGTCCCGGTCGTAGTCCTTGAACAGGCACTTGTCGAGGTCGAATTCGACCGGCAGGTCCGTCTGGATCGTGACGAGGTGGACGTTTGCCTTCGCCCGCGGCTCGCCTTCGATGAGCTTCTTCTGGACCGCGCCCTTGACGAGCCCGATGTTGTCATAAATCTGCGCGACCGTGCCGAACTGGCGGATCAGGTCGGCCGCCGTCTTCTCACCGATGCCCTTGATCCCCTCGATGTTGTCGCTGGTGTCGCCTTTCAGCGACTTGAAATCGATCATGTAGGGCGGGCTGAACCCGTACCGTTCGGCCGCCTTCGCTTCGTCGTAAACGACCGTGTCGCGCTGGAATGGGCGGAACATAAAGAGGTGAACGTTGGGCCGGATGAGCTGTACGAGGTCGGTATCGAGGGTGGCGATGTAGGTCTCGACGCCCTGGGCCGCCATCATCGTCGAAATCGTGCCCGCGACGTCGTCCGCTTCGTATCCCGGCAGCTCGTAGATGGGGATATTGAACGCCTCGAGCATCTGGCGGACGCGGGCCATCTGGGTGAGGAGTTCGCCCGGTGTCTCGCGGCGCGTGGCCTTGTATTCTTCGCTCGCCTCATGACGGAATGTCTTACCGCCGTGGTCCCAGGCCGCACAGATGTGGGTGGGCTTGAGCTGGTCGAGCACGCGAATCAGCGTCTCCGCGTAGCCGTGAGTGGCGAACGTCAGCTCCCCTTTGGAGGTCATCAGGGGCTTGTCGCTGTTCCCGAACGCGAAAAAGGCGCGGAAAAGGATGCCGTGGGAGTCGAGGATGACAAGTCGGGGCGAGCTGCTCACGGGCCCAGTATAGGTCATCGCCTCGGCGCCAAGAATGCACGCGTGACACTATCGCGCCGCGATTTCGAACCCCTTCGTGGCGGAACGAACGGAGTTCATTGGGCGAAACTCTCATTTGTCACTCAAACGGCGTGGCCTTCGGACTTTCGCTGCACTGGAAATGGCCGTCTTTTGGAGTAGGCGGACTCCTGACCAAAGGACGCCAGCGACAATGTCCTCCCCGTCGCAACTGGGGGCGCGGTGAAAGCCGCGCCCCCTCCCCCTTTTCGCCGACATGCTTTTCACGCACATGTGTTCGCTGCGAACTTGCGGCTTACGTGCTTCAGACGAATACGTTGCCTCCGTCACCTCGACGTGCCACGATAGCCCGAATGACGGGTAAACGCGGTACGCACAGGAGAACCTGGTGAGCGCACAGTCGACTTCGGGCGAGTATTCGTCGGTTTGTTCGTATCTCGGCCTCGCGGACGATGCGGATTCGCACGCCACATATCCAACCGAAGCACATCGCTGCTATCGGTTGCCGAACCCCACGCGCATAGCCGCGAATCACCAAGAATCGTTTTGCCTCGGAGCCGAGCACGTCAATTGCCCGGTTTTCCAGGGCGATGGCCTGCCGCGTCCTTCCGGGGCGCCTGCGGCTGCGGCAGCGGGGGTCGCTGCGGCGGCATCTGCACCGAGCGCGCCAACTCCGCCGGCCCCTCGCACGCCAGCTCCGCAGCCGCCACCAGCGGGCGAGCTTCGGCCGAAGGGCGCCAGTCCGTTCGGCTCGAATCGGCCGTCGAGCGGCGCTCCTGGCCGGGCTGGGGGTCCTGCGCGGCCACCGGGACAGCGTCGAACTGGCCAGCTCAATGGTCCCCGGCCGCGTGCCGGTGGCGTGAGCATGCCGGTCATCACGGTCGCGCTCTTCGCCCTCGCGGGCGTCGTCCTTGCCGTGGCGATCGTCATTCAGCAGATGGCTGGCGGAGGCGACGACGACACGACATCACCAGCAGACCAGGTCTCTGCAAACGCCACGAACACGGTCCTTGCAGCCACTGCGGCAGCGACCACGGGCGGAGGCGCGGCGACGACTCCTGGCGCTGGGACGGCAACGGTCGCCCGCACACCGGGCGCTGGGACGCCCGGGGCGACCACCCCGCCAGCAGGGACGACTCCCGGCACGTCGGCGAAGACGCACACCGTGGAGGCGGGCGAGAACTGCGGGATTATCGCGGACAACGCCGGGATAGGCCTGGACGAGTTCTTCGCGCTCAATCCCAGCGTCAGCCAGGATTGCGGCAACCTGGGCATTGGCCAGGTGGTAAATATCGCCCGTTAAGTCCGGTATCGAACAGCGGTTTGCCATTGGCTCACCTGCTGCTCGATACTTCATGTCTGGTTAGCAATCGCGGGTCGCGTTGCGACTGGAATCGGGCCCGGGTGGCGCAACGGTAGCGCAACCGATTTGTAATCGGTAGGTTAGGGGTTCGATTCCCCTCCTGGGCTCCACCCAGGAGCATGTGTCCGCGAGTGTTCTCTTCGTGGAGAGATGGCCGAGTGGTTAATGGCAGCAGACTGTAAATCTGCCGCGCTACGCGCTTCGTAGGTTCGAATCCTTCTCTCTCCACCACTCCACTTTCGGCCCCTGGTGGCCGACAGGGGACCCGGCAGCACGAAAGTGTTGGCCCTGGAACCAGCGAGTTCGCCAGTCACCCTGGCACCTTTTCGGCGGCTAGCAGCCAGGAGCTAGCAGGCCTCGGGCCCTCATAGCTCAGTTGGCAGAGCGCGTTCTTGGTAAGAACGAGGTCTCCAGTTCAAATCTGGATGAGGGCTCCAGATATTCCGTCGCCGCGCAGTGCCGCCGCGACGCATTCGAACCACAAGACCCCCACCGAATCCCAGGAGCACCCGGAATGGCGAAGCAAAAATTCGAGCGAAACAAGCCTCACGTAAACGTAGGAACGATTGGCCACGTCGACCATGGCAAGACGACGTTGACAGCGGCGATCACGAAGGTCC
>JBBSKE010000330.1:0-4635 GCA_038256595.1 Tepidiformales bacterium
CCCTGCGGTGTGTAGCCAATCTGCTTGCGGTCAGCGGGGCTGAACCTGGAAGGGTCGCCCTGGAGTACCGACACCCGGCCACCGCTCGGGCGGAGCAGGCCAACCATGGTCTTCATAATCGTCGATTTACCGCATCCACTGGGGCCGATAAGACCGTAAATTTCCCCAGGTGGAACGGACAACGAGACCGAATCGACAACCACGTGGTCGCCGAACGCGACGGAGAGGTTGTCGGCCTCGATGCACGGTTGGGACGGTGCCTGGAGGTAACGCGGACGCTGAGGCACATGCCGGGATTGCACGGACACGGGCGGCTCCTGCGCCCCAGATTCCCCCGCCCGGGTGATGGCGCACTGCCAGTTTTCCGCATGAACCGCGCCTTACGCGGCAGTAGACCGCCGCATTCGCCTAACAACGGCGTATCGAATGACCGGCGGCAACCGCCTGCTGGTTAGGTGACGCGGAGGCATCTTGTTGCTCCGACACAAAGGTTCGTTGGGTGCCCGCCGTTATATTGCATTCACCCTGGGGGCGTTGGGCGCCATGCCACGCTTCCCGATCTGACCAGGAATTGCTCCCATGCCTCTCTATGAAATGACACATGACTCCTTCCTCGCCCTCGAACGAGCATCATTCGCTGGCCTCGGTCTGCGTGAGCGCGACGACATCCAACGGCTCTTGCGTACGCAAATCGACGTGCTCGGAGACGACCTCTTCGTGCTGACGGAGGAGTTCGGCGATTGGGACGACAGTCGCCGTCGAATCGATCTCCTGGCCATCGATCCGGAGGCGAACCTCGTCGTCATCGAACTGAAGCGTACGAACGACGGCGGACACATGGACCTGCAGGCCATCCGCTACGCCAGCATGGTCTCCGCCATGACATTCGACCGGGCCGAAGAGATCCACGCGGAGTTCCTCGTTCGAATGGGCGATCCCGCGGAGGAAGCCCGTCCGCGAATGCTTTCGTTCCTGGGTTGGACCGACCCCGACGAGGAGACCTTCGCACCCGATGTGCGAATCGTGTTGGTCTCCGAGGATTTTGGGAAGGAACTGACCACTGCCGTACTCTGGCTCCGGCAACGGGACATCGACATCCGTTGTGTGCGACTTCGGCCCTACCGCGACGGTGAGCGGCGGCTGATCGACGTTCAGCAAATCATTCCCCTGCCTGAGGCGAACGAATACCAGGTCCAGCTCCGGGCGAAAGAACAGGTGGGCCGGAAAAAGCGGGCGGAGCGATATGAGGTCCGCCTGAAGTTCTGGGAAGGGTTGGTTGCCCTTGCGCGCAGTCGCAAAGCGCGTCATGCGAACATCAAACCCGGGCCCTTCAACTATATGGGTGTCGCCTCAGGGATTCGTGGCCTCAACTTCAACTACACAATCGTCCAGGAATACGGCGTGGCGGAGCTTTACATCGACCGTGGTGACCTCGTGGAAAACAAGCGCCTTTTCGATCTTCTGCATTCCCGTAAAGACGAGATCGAGCAGATGTTCGACGGCCTACTTATTTGGGAGCGGATGGATAGCAAGCGAGCATCAAGGGTCAAACATGTGATCGAGCGAGGAGGTTATCGCTCTTCCGAAGCGGAATGGCCGGATATCCATGCAGATATGGTTGATTCGATGATGCGGCTCGATGCTGCTCTCAAGCCGGCGCTCGATTCACTGGGGATGCGGTAGCCACGGCCAAAACAAAAGAGCCACGCAGTGATGCGTGGCTCCTTCGGTTCTTCTGCTGGTCAGTCGGCGGTTAGCCCTCGATGGCGGCGGCGACTCGGCGCTTGGCGGCGCGGTCACGGCCCACTGGATCGAGGAACTGCTTGCGCATCCGCAGCGACTTCGGCGTCACCTCGACGAGTTCGTCGTCGGCGATGAGCGTCAGGCTGCGTTCGAGGCTCGGCGGCTGCGGCGGCGTCAGCTTCACCGAGATGTCGCTCGTCGAGCTGCGGATGTTCGTCAGTTTCTTCGCCCGGCAGACGTTGACCACGAGGTCGTTGTCACGGCTGTGGAGGCCCACGACCATGCCCTCGTAGATGTCCATGCCCGGTTCGATGAAGAGCACTCCGCGCTCCTGGGCGTTCGAAATGCCGAAGCTCAGGGCGGTGCCGGATTCGGCGGCGATGAGCGCGCCGTTGCGAACCTGGTGGATATCGCCGGCCCACGGGTGGTAGCCGAGGAACTCGGTGTTCATGATGCCATCGCCACCGGTCGCGGAGATGAAGATGTCGCGGAAGCCGATGAGGCCGCGCGTCGGCACTTCGAAGACGAGCCGGACGGAGCCGTTACCCAGCGAGTGCATGCCGGTCATCCGCGCTTTGCGGCCGGAGAGCGCCTCGATGAGGAAGCCGGTGGACGAATCCGGGGCTTCGACGTGGAGCTCTTCGAACGGCTCGTGGATGGCGCCATCGACGCGGTGGAGAATGACTTCGGGGCGCGTAACCGCGAACTCGAAGCCTTCGCGCCGCATCGTCTCGACGAGGACCGCGAGGTGGAGTTCGCCGCGGCCGCTGACAACGAACGCGTCAGCAGTTTCGCCATCTTCGACGCGCAGGGCGACGTTGGTCTCGATTTCGCGGAAGAGGCGCTCGCGAATCTGGCGGCTGGTGACGAACTGGCCTTCGCGCCCGGCGAACGGCGAATCGTTCACGCGGAAGGTCATCTTCACGGCCGGCTCTTCGATCGTGATGACGGGCAGCGCCTCAGTTGCGAGGGGGCTGGCCAGCGTCTCGCCGATAAGCACATCCTGGACGCCGGTGATGGCGATAATGTCGCCCGCGCGGCCTTCCTGGATCTCTTTGCGGCCGAGGCCGTCGAAGCCGAAAATCTGGGCGACGCGGTGGCTCGTGGTCGTACCGTCGTGCTTCCAGCGTGTGATCGTCGTAGCGGGAGTGATGACGCCGTCGCGAATTCGGCCGACAGCGGTGCGCCCGCGGAAGTTGTCGTACTGGAGCGTCGTGACGACCATCCGGAAAGGCTGGTCCTCGAAGCTCTCGGGGCCGGGCGTGTGCTTGATGATGGCGTCGAGAATCGGCTGCATCGTGCCGCTCGTGACCGTCGACTCGGTGCCGGCGTAGCCATCGCGAGCGTTCGCGAAGAGCACCGGGAAGTCGAGCTGGTGGTCTTCCGTCGCGAGATTGAGGAAGAGGTCCTGCGTTTCCGCGACCACTTCGGTGATGCGCGAGTTCGGGCGGTCGATCTTGTTGACCACCACCACGGCGTGGAGGCCGAGTTCGAGCGCCTTGCGGAGCACGAACTTGGTCTGCGGCATAGGGCCTTCGACCGAGTCGATGAGGAGCAGGCAGCCGTCTGCCATATTGAGGACGCGTTCGACTTCGCCGCCAAAATCCGCGTGGCCGGGCGTGTCGATGATGTTGATGCGAACGCCGCGATATGTGATGGCTGCGTTCTTCGCCATGATGGTGATGCCCTTTTCCCGCTCGAGCGGGTTAGAGTCGAGGATGAGCGTGCCGACAGTTTCGTTTTCGCGGAACACGTTGGATTGCTTCAGGAGGGCATCGACGAGCGTGGTCTTGCCATGGTCTACGTGGGCAATAATTGCCACGTTTCGGATATCGAGTCGGCGGGAAGTCATAAGTCAAGGGTACAGGGGCAAATGGTTAAGCGTTAGACGCACACGCGAATAGGCGTATGATTCCCCATTCAAATTGCGTTAACACGCTGCGAAAAGTGCCTATCGGTCCCATTCGCCGCCGAAAAGCTCGGTCATTCGCCGCGAAATGCCGTCGAGGCCGTAGCCGGAGCCCATCATCCCGCCCCAGCCGGCTGTGACGACGGACATCTTGTAGAGCCCGACCGCCTCGAAGTAGTCGAGGTGCTCCAGCCGCCGGCCGGTCACGCCTTCGTACGCATCCGAGAGGATTGTGCGCCCTCCGGGGCCCGGGTAGCCGCCGAAAATGGTCAGCAGGGCGGCGTAGAAGCCAAGGTCAGCACGCGGGTCGCCAATCGCCGCCAGCTCCCAGTCGAGGACCGCGACCACCTCGTTCCCGCGCACGAGGTAGTTGCCGGGGTTCGGGTCGCCGTGGATGAAGGCGGCGCGCGTGTCCGAAGGTTCGTTCGCGCGCAGGAACTCGCCCAGCCGGATGAGCCGCGGGTGATTCGCCATCGCCATGTGTTGCGCGCGAATTCGCCAGCCGGCGAGGTCCAACTGCACCGGCGAGAGCGCCTCGTGACCCTCCGGGAGCAGGAAATCGAGCCCGGCCGCGCGCCAGTCGAGTTCGTGGAGCTGCACAATCGCCTGCGCGACAGCATCGAGCCGTGGCGTCCGCCCGCCGTACCAGAGCAACGGCAGGGTCTCGCCGGGCACTCGCGACATGAAGTAGAACGGCGTCCCGAGCACCTCGGCGCTCCCCTCGAGCCAGAAGGCGGCCGGCACGGGCACGTCGGTCTGCGCCAGCGCGCGCATCACCCGGTACTGCCGCTCGACATCGTAGGGCGCGAGGATGCCGTGGCTGCGCTGGGGTCGAAGAATCACGGGGAGCCGGTGTGGCACCCCATCGCAGGTCACCTCGAGGTCGATCCCGACGGTGTCGTTACTCGCACCCGCCGGCATGGACGAAAAGGAGGCGAAGGCCACCGAATCCGCCGCCGGGAGCTTCGCCGCCACGAATTCGA
>JBBSKE010000331.1:0-4632 GCA_038256595.1 Tepidiformales bacterium
GCCGGACAGACCGCGCGACATGGGCTCCGCCGATTTCGCCAGTCTCCTCGCCGAGATGGCGGTCACAAGCGAGATGCTCACTTCTGGCGAGGACCTCGCCCAGATACTTCGCGAACTGGCCCTCCGCGCGCTCCACATCACCGGTGCAGACTTCGCCGCGATCTCGACCTTCGACGAATCCGGCCAACTCTCGCGCTTCATCTATACCGGGATCGACGAGCAGGAGGCGCGCCGCCTGGGGAGCCCGCCAGTGGGCCGCGGTCTGCTCGGCCACCTCGCCCAGCTCGAACGGCCACTGCGGCTCGAAGACCTCACGACTCACCCGAAGTCCAGCGGCTGGCCCGCGGGACACCCCGACATGGTCGCCTTCATCGGCGTGCCGATTCGTGCGGGCGGCCGGACGATCGGCTCGTTCTATGTCACCCGACTGCGGGGCCGGGAGCCATTCGACCAGGTCGCCGAACTCGCTGCAGCCGTGCTCGCGCTCCAGGCGGCGGTCAGCCTCTCGTCAGCGTTCGCACGGGAACGGCTGGGCCGTCTTTCAGTCCTCGAAGAGCGCGAACGCATCGCCCACGACCTCCACGACGGCACCATCCAGTCGCTCTACGCAATCGGCCTCGCGCTTGATTCGATGACAACGCAGGCCGAACTCCCGGACGGCCTGCGGGAGCACATCAACGGCGGCGTCGAGCAGATTAATCACCTCATTGCCGACATCCGGGCTTATATTTCGATCCTGGGCGCGAGGGATTCGCCGCGTGACCCGGAATTTTCTCGCGACCTTGCCGTCGCGATCCGGCAACTCGTGCCATCGAGTATTTCGACCGTTGTGAACCTCACGGCGGCCGCGCTGCAGGGAATATCCGGCCGCGACGCCGAGGATTTGCTCTACATAACGCGAGAAGCGCTCAGCAACGCCGTTCGCCACGGCCTGCCCAGCAAGATCGCGGTCGATTTCCGGCAGACCGAGACCGAAACCGCGCTCACGATCCAGGACAACGGCGTGGGGTATGATCTGGCACAGGTTCGGCCCGGCCTGGGCACGGCCAGCGCGAGAAATCGCGCCGACCGCCTCGGCGGCGAACTGACCATGCTCGGCATCCCCGGCATGGGTGCAACCGTTCGCGTGACCATCCCGAGGAGCCCCAATGTCTGACATCATCCACGTCCTCATCGCCGACGACCACGAACTCGTTCGCTCCGGGCTCAAGACCGTCATTCGCGGCCACGAGGAGTTCTCCGTGGTCGGCGAAGCGCGCGATGGCGGCGAAGCCGTCGCCGAGGCCATTCGTCTCAAGCCCGAACTGGTGGTCATGGACATCCGCATGCCGAAACTCAACGGGATCGAGGCCTGCCGCGAGATTCGCAGCAGCTGCCCGGGGACGAACGTCCTGATTCTCACCTCGTTCGGTGACTCCGAAGCGGTGATGGCCTCGATCATGGCCGGCGCCGGTGGCTTCATGCTCAAAGACGCCCGCGCAGCCGAACTGCTCGATGCGATGCGCAACGTCGGCCGCGGCGGCAAGGCACTCGACCCGGTCAGCGCGGCGGCGGTTATCGACCAGATCCGCAAGGGCAACATCCAGAGCGAGGAGGACCGCCTCGCCGCGCAGCTGAACGAACGTGAGCTGAAGGTCCTCGACCTCATCGCCGATGGACTCACGAATCGCGAGATCGGCGAGCACCTCTTCCTCTCGGAGAAGACGATCAAGCACCACGTCAGCGATGTGCTTGCCAAGCTCGGATTCACGCGCCGCGTGGAAGCTGCGACGTTCGCCATTCGTCGCGAGGCCCATCGCGGCGCCGGGCCGACCTAAGGCGACGCCGTCGGCCCGCCGCACGACCGCTCGGGCCCGCAACCTGCGCCCAACGGCCATAGCTCCCCGATTCCCGTGACGCGAGACTCAAGAGAGTCCCGCAAACGATCGAAGGAGCACTCCCATGTCCGGCGACCTGTCCCCAGTCCTTGTCCCCCTTGATGGTTCGAAAAACGCCGAGAATGCCATGCCGATGGCGGTGTTCCTCGCGAATGCGTACGGGGCACCACTGCATCTCATTCACGTGGCCGACAGTGGCGAAACGCACAGCGCTCTGGACCTCGAAAAGGCCGCCGCCCTGTTCGAGGGCTATGCCCATTCCCTCATGGCGCACCATTCGGTGGATGCGGGCTACCACGCGTCCCTGCTCGCCGGTAAGCCAGCGAACGTGATTCTCGAGGCACTGACGGCGACTGCCGTTCGCCCGGCCGCGCGCGCCATCGTGATCGCGACCCATGGCATCGGCGGCCTCAAGGCGAGCCTCATCGGCAGCGTGGCCGACAAGGTGGCCCGAGCGACGACGGTGCCCGCGCTTGTCGTTCCCGGGATTGGCCCGGCGAGTCTTCCGTCGTCGAACCCGGTGGTGGTTGGCGTCGATGGCTCGGAGATGGCGGAATGCGGACTGAGCCAGGCACGCACCATCGCGGGCCACCTCAAGGCCGACCTCATGGTCGTTCGCGCCTGCCAGTACCCGTCGAGCGTCGGCCACCAGTTTGCCTACTACTACCCGCCGAACCTCATGCAGATCATCGAAGAGGCGGCCCGCGACTACCTCGCCCACGTCATCCAGCCAGGCGAGACGCCGATAATCGTCGAAGGCACCCCTGCAGCCAGCCTGTTGACCGTGGCAGACGCGAAAAACGCTAGCCTCGTCGTGGTGACCTCGCACGGCCGCGGGTTCGCCAGCCGCCTCGCGCTCGGCAGCACCACGGCCACGCTCATGCATTCGATAAAGCGCCCGCTCCTCGTGGTGCCGGTCGGATAAACCAGGCCAAGGGGGAGAGTGATGACCGTGTTGGTCGCCTTTGCATCGGCCCATGGTTCGACCCAGGGCATCGCCGAACGCATCGCGTCGCGTCTCGTCGAGCAGGGAGTCGAGGCGGTCGCGATGGCCGTAGAAACGCTCCCGGCCGGCTTCGACTCGGGGCGATTCACAGCCATCATTATTGGCAGCGCCATTCAGAATGGGTCCTGGCTGCCAGCCGCGTCCAGCTGGGCACGGGCGAATGCGCGTGGAATCTCCGCGGCCCCTTGCTGGATGTTCAGCGTAAGCACGGTTGGTGACCAGGAGAGTGCGTTCCCGGCCGCGTTGGCCCGACTCATGCGCGGCGCTCGCAAGGAGACGAGCGAGATTACTGGATTGCGCGGGGTGCTGCGAGCCCGCGGCCATCGGAACTTCGCTGGAGTCATCGACGGAGCGCACTGGGGGCTCCCCGGCCGCGTCTTCATGGCGATTCTCCGCGGAAAAAGGGGCGACCACCGCAACTGGCCGGCAATTGATACATGGGCCGACGAGATCGCCGCCGAACTCAGGCATGGCTCCGGCCCAAAGCGCTGACTGTTTCTACACCAGCGGGCTCTCCGCGCGAGTGATGGCATTCCAGTGCTAAGCTCACGGCCACTGATGGAACTCTCGATTGATTTCCCGACGCTCGCCGAGATGCAGGCGGTCCCCATCTTCGATGCGCTGGGCATGCGCTTCACCGATGCAGGCGACGGCTGGGCAGAGATCACCCTGCTCGCGGGGCCGGGCAACCAGAACCTCTACGGCATAGTGCACGGCGGCGCCTGGCTGCTTGTCGCCGATTCTGCCATG
This sequence comes from Tepidiformales bacterium, assembly GCA_038256595.1. Taxonomy (GTDB): domain Bacteria; phylum Chloroflexota; class Dehalococcoidia; order Tepidiformales; family Tepidiformaceae; genus JBBSKE01. The sequence goes on from JBBSKE010000331.1 coordinate 3,634, forward strand.
GGCGGCTCGCTCGGCACGGTCTGCGCGCCCGGCGAACGCATCATCACCGGGCAACTCGATTTTCGCTGGCTCCGGCCCCTCGATGGCGACCGGATCGTCGCCCGCGGCAGCGTCCTTCGCCGCGGCCGGACACTCTCGCACTGTACCGTCGCAATGTTCGACGCCGCGGGCCGCCAGGTCGGTTCGGGCAGCGGCACCTACGTCGTCCAGCCCGCGACCGCCTGACTCCGCTACTCGACGAGCTGGCGCAGAAGCTCCCGGAGCCTGGGCTGCTTTGCGATCGCCTCCCGCAACGGGCCGAGGTCCGGCTCGCCGATCATCAGCGGACTACGCTGGAAGCGACCCTCCCGGAACGAGCAGAAGCGGATAGTCAGCTGCCCGGCGGCCTCGCCCTCGCTGTACTCGAGCAGCTGCACGGTGGGCTGATGGTGTTCCGATTCGACCCACGCCTCCTCGACCACATTTCCGCTTCCCCAGTGCATCGTGAACGGGCGCGGCACCTTCCTGCTCTCGGCCATGGCGAACCTCCTCTATTAAGGGTGCGATGGTACTGAGGCAGGCGGGCGGGAACCAGCGCGCCGAATGCCTCGCCCGCGACCGTTCGTCCGCAGAATCGTAGAATCGGCGAATGACCCAGCGCTCACACATCGCCCACCGCACGTCCGTCTTCACCGAGTCCGTCATCCGCGAGATGACCCGGCTCTCCATGGTCCACGGGGCGATGAACCTGGCGCAGGGCTACCCGGATTTCCCGGCCCCGCAGTTCATCAAGGATGCAGCGATCGCGGCGATCCAGGCAGATATCAACCAGTACGCCATCACCTGGGGTTCGCCCCGCCTGCGCAAGGCCATCGCCGACAAGACGAAGCGTTTCTACGGCCTCGACCTCGACCCGGACCGCGAGATCACGGTCACCTGCGGCGCGACTGAGGCGATGATGGCGACCCTCCTCGCCGTGGTCGAGCCCGGCGACGAGGTCCTCGTCTTCGAACCGTTCTA
>JBBSKE010000332.1:0-4606 GCA_038256595.1 Tepidiformales bacterium
CCTCCACATCGACCATGTCGGCTGGAACACCTACCTCGACGGCAACGGCGAGAGCCAGTTCTTTTTTCCGAACGCGAAGCACCACATCCAGCAGGTCGAGTGGGACTACTGGATGACGCCGGCGCACCTGGAGGCGAATCCGCACCTCGTGGAGTGCGTTGCGCCGCTGGCCGAGAGTGGCCGCATCGTCTTCCAGTCAGGCGAGGCAGCGCTCGACGAGCACGTGACCTTCGTACCGACTCCCGGGCACACACCGGGGCACACGGCCGTGGGCATCTCCTCGAATGGCGAGCGCGCGATCATCGTCGGCGACGCCAGCCACCACTTCGCCCAGCTAAACCACCCGGACTGGTCGCCCTCGTTCGACACGGACCCGGTGCTCTCCGCCCAGACGCGCGACAAGCTCTTCGAAGACGCCGCCAGCGATGGCCGCACCTGGTTCGCGGGCCACTGGCCCAGCCCGGGCATCGGCCAGATCGTCAAGGTCGATGGAAAGCGCATCTTCAAGGGCATTTAACGGCGCACCGGTTGCCACTTTCGAAGCGCGCGGATAGCGTGACGCCAATGAGCCGGCAATGGACGCGGATGGTGGTCTCGGCGGGAGTGCTGGCACTCTGCCTGGTTCTGATCGCCTCGCTCGCGCCGCTGTCTCGCGCGCAGGACACCGGCGAGCCATTGGTCATCGTCGTGACGAACGCGGGCGACTCCATCGTCGAGGGCGAATCCGAGTGCCCGAGCGACACGCTCTGCACCCTGCGCCGCGCCATCGAACTCGCGAACGAAACGCCCGCCGACCCCGATGCGATCGAAGAACCGCCTCCCCTCCCCGGCGAAGAACCTGCCGAGGACGAAGAGCCGGCGGCGTTTCGCGCGCTGACCATTACGTTCGACCCGACGGTCTTCCCCGCGGGCGCTCCGGTGGCCATCGAGGTCGAGGGCGAGCCGCTCCCGGCCCTCGTCCGCGAGAACACGCACATCGACGGCAGCGGCGCAGGCGTCATCGTCGAGGGCTCGCTCCTGGTCGACGCTGACCAGACTGGTCTGCGATTCGGCGGCGATTCGCAATCGCTGCGCGGCCTCGCCATCGAGCACTTCACCGGCACCTGCCTCGAAGTCCTCGGCGACGAATTCGAAGTTGGCGGCGACCCTGCGCTCGGGTTCGATGTGAAAATCGGCGACTGCACGACCGGTATCGTGCTCGCGGGAACTGGCTCACGCGTGAATGGCGTCTCGCTCGGCGTGGGCGCGGACCTCGCGGTCGCAACGGCGATTCACGTGCTCGGTTCGGACGCGACCATCGGCGACGACGGCGAGGAGCACCCCTGGCCGAACACCATCGCGCAGGCGGTCACCGGTGTCCGCGTCGGTGACGGCGCGGTCGTGACGGACAACACGCGAATCGCGGGGAACACTTTCGGCGTCGCTCCCGGCGACGATGACGCTGCGAGCGTCACCTTCGGCGTGGTCATCCAGGCGCCCGCGACCGGCTCCGTCGTCCGCGCCAACACCTTCGCCCACGTCCTCGATACCGCGATTGTCGTTGGTCCCCCGGCCGGGCTGCTCGCGAATGACGGCCACACCTTCTCGCAGAACACCTTCGGCGCGCCCGGCGAGGCCATCGACCTCAACGCCAACAGCCTCCGCGACGCGAACGACGCGGGCGACATCGACGGCGGCGCAAATGGCACGCTGAACCACCCGGCGTTTTCGAAGGCGACGCTTTCGAACGTGCAGGGCTCGGCGGGCGCAACCTGCGCGGGCTGCACGGTCGAGATTTATCGCGCGGACCACGCTCCCGGCGGCGCGAACGACCTCCCGGAAGCGCCTCTCGCGACCGTGCTGACCGATAGCAACGGCACCTTCTCAATGACCGTGCCAGGCCTCGCGGAGGACGACTGGCTCACCGCGACCGCCACCGACGCAGCCGGCAACACGAGTGAGTTCGGCCCCTCGGCCCGGGTCGGCACTGGCCTCGTCCAGTGCGGCGCGACACAGCTGGTCAACGGCTGGAATCACGCCGGGTTCTTCGGTCCGAACGGCACCACACTCGGCGAGCGGTTTCCCGCCTCGGGACCGGAAGCCGGGCGCGTACTGGCCGTCTACAAGCTGGTCGATGGCACGAGCACCTTCCTCCACTGGGCCGCCGGGATGCCGTTCGGCAATACGCTGCTGACTCTCGAGCCGGGCGAATCCTACTTCTTCCTCGCGGATGGCGAGGTGTCGCTGCCTGGCGGCTTCGCGCTCAATGTCTCTTATCCGGTGGCCCTGCAGCGGGGCTGGAACGACTTCGTCTACATCGGCGGCGAAGGGCATTACCTCGACGCCTTCGGCGCGGCCAACGCCGTCGTGCCCAACACCTACCGTTTCGCCCCCGGCGGCAGTGGGTCGATGTGGGAGCAGACTGGCCCGGCAGGCACCCCGGCCTGGGCGCGCGATTTCACCGGCATCACCTCGTGTGCCACCTTCGAGGTGTTCGCGACCGGCGCTGCGACGCTGACTCCGCTGCAACCGTAAACGCCGATCGGCTATGCTCTCCCTTCCCGGAGGTGACAGCTCATGAATATCGAGATTCGCGCGGCGAAAGACCAGGACGAACTGAAGCAGTACGGCGAAATCGTGTCCTACGTGTTCGCTTCGACCGAAGGCATGGACGAAGAACTCGCGAGCACGCAGCCCGATTGGACCACCTGCGGCTTCATCGACGGCAAGATGGTCGCGACAATGGGCACCTTTCCCTTCACGGTGCGGCTCAACGGCTCGCCCGTGAAAATGGGTGGCGTGACGGCAGTTGGCACACTGCCGGAGCACCGCCGCAAGGGCCTCCTGCGCAAGATCATGCAGCAGGGTTTCAACGAGATGCGCGACCGCGGCCAGTCGATCGCGATTCTCTGGGCGTCTATGGGCGCCATCTACCAGCGCTTCGGCTACGGCCTGATGACCTCGAACGTGTCCTACACCTTCGACCCGCGCTACGTCGCGTTCGAAGGCGGCAGCCCGGCCACCGGCTCGGTGACGATGACCCCGAAGGACGACGGCTGGCCGATTATCAAGCAGCTCTACATCCAGTATGTCCAGCCGCGAAACCTCCAGATCCACCGCGCGACGGCGATCTGGGAGGCGGACCAGCTTCGCCCCCGGAAAAAGGGCGAGCCGGTCTTCATCGGCATCTACCGCAACGGCGACGGCGAGGCCACCGGCTACCTCGTCTACAAGACCTACGAGCGCGACGACTACCAGGCCTACGGCCCCCGCCAGGTGATGGAGATTTCGGACTTCGTCGCGCTGGACATGGACGCTTACCGAGGGCTCTGGGAGTACGTTCGCCGCCACGACCTCGTCGGCCAGGTTGTCATGCGCAATGTCGTCGGCGAAGAGGACCCGGCGCCGAACCTCCTCAGCGAGCCGCGCATGCTGGACCGGCGGACCATGGACGCCATCTGGGGGCGCGTAGTGGACCTCGAGATGGCCATTCCACAGCGCCCGTACGGCGAACGCGGCGACCTCGTCTTTGCCATCGCAGAGGACCGCATGTGCCCATGGAACGAAGGCAGCTGGCTGCTCGAAACCGACGGACAGACGACCTCCGTGCGCAAAACAGACCGCACCCCAGACCTCGTGATGCCGATCAACACGCTCGCCGGGCTGCTGGCGGGCCACCGCACAGCCACCTACTACCAGCGCGCGGGCCGGCTCGACGGCGCCTCCGACGCGGCCTTGAAGACCGCCAACCGCATCTTCGCCACGGAGTACGCCCCGCACTGTTCGAACCATTTTTAGGGTGCTGGGTGACTGAGCGCTGGGTGCTGAGTCGTTCGCGGAGGAAACGACTTGCGCGCACCCAGGGTTGCTACCTGCCTCGCGGTCAGGAGGACCCACCTTGAGCAGTTGGGCCATTACATCAAGTTACTGAACGGACGAGCGCGCGCAGGTTCTCGACGTATGCGCCCGCAGTAGCCTTCATATTGTGGATTTCGTGCCCGGCGCCGGGAATCAACACGACACTCGCGTGGGGTGTTGATTGGCGGAGGCGTTCCGCGTGTTGTTCTGTAAATAGCGCCCCGAGAGATGATTCGCCTCGAAGGATGGTCAACGGCATGACAACCGGACCATCCGGGTCGTACCCGACGTACATGGTCCCATCAAGGGCGGCATCACAGACGGCCGGATCGCCATCCAGCAGCGATTCCAGCCTGGCGTCTATCACCGCGTCACTTTGTTTGCTGGAGTCGTAGGCGGCGCGTTCGGGAGCGCCTTCGCCCGCCTGCCACTTCGCCATTGAACCTCGCAGCCATGGCAAGCGCTCCTTGAAAAGCTCGCTCGCCTCTCTCACCTCGCGGGAATTGAAGTACAGGCTCGGCTCTTCACAAAATGCTGCCAGCACCAGGTCTGGCCGAGTTTGAGCAAGAACGAAGGCGACATTCGCTCCGAGTGAATGGCCGGCGACCACCGCTGGCCTACTGATCACCGACTCAATGAGCGTCACCACGTCAGTCATGTAAGGGACGGTCGTGTACGTGCCCGATGCCCAATCTGATTTGCCGTGCCCGCGGAAGTCCATCGCGAACACGTCTGCGTCGTCGCCCAGGTCGGGCACAACGTCGCAGTA
>JBBSKE010000333.1:0-4599 GCA_038256595.1 Tepidiformales bacterium
GTCGTGGACCAGGACCAGATCGAGGGTGACCCTCGCAACTGGACGCGCAACCCCAATGGCACCGGTCCCTTCAAGCTCGCGGAGTTCAAGCCTGCCGAGCTGATTCGCCTCGTCCGCAACGACCGCTACCACCTCGGCAAGGCGCTCCTCGATGAGGTCGTCTTCGAACTCGGTGGCGGCTCCATCCTGACCCGCTACCAGAACGACGAACTGCATATCGGCGGCGTTCCCGCGATCGAAATCGAAGGCCTCAAAGATGGCAGCAACCCGCTTTCGAAGGACTACAGGCCACGCCAGCGCATGTCCGTTGGCTACTACGCTTTCAACCTCGAAAAGGCGCCGTTCGATGACATCAAGGTGCGCCAGGCCCTCGCCCTCGCGATCGACTTCGATACCATCAACGATGTGCTCCTCTACGGCACCCAGGAGCACGCGGACGGCATCCTCCCGCCCCAGATGCCCGGCTACAACGCCTCCGTGAAGGGCTACGACTTCAACCTCGCCGAGGCGAAGAAGCTGCTTTCGGAATCGAAGTACGCGAGCAACATGCCGCGCATCATCCTGACTTACCCGGGCACCGGCGCGACCTCGCCAGAGATCCTGCAGGCCGTCCAGGCGTCCTGGATGGAGAACCTCGGCATCGAAGTCGAACTCCAGGCTAGCGAGTACTCCGCCTACCTGCGCGAACTGCGACGCGGAACCTTCCAGATGTTCTATGCCGGCTGGGCCGCCGACTACCCGGACCCGGAAGACTTCCTGGACAAGCTCTTCCATTCGGAGAGCCCGCAGAACGAACAGGGCTACACGAACGACGAAGTCGATGCCCTGCTCGAGACGGCGCGCTACGAAAAGGACCAAACGAAGCGCTACGACATCTACAGTGACGCCGAACAGATGATCCTCGACGACTACGCGGTTATCCCGGACTTCTGGCCGACCGAGCACCAGCTCGTGAAGCCGTGCGTCAAGAACTGGCCAACGCTCTCGATGACGGTCCCGGTTTACCGCTTCATCGATATCAACAAGGAATAGCAGCATGACGGGGATGGGGGGCTATATCTTCCGGCGCCTCCTCTGGGCGGTGCCCGTATTGTTCATCATCTCCGTCATCGTCTTCACTATCCTCCGGCTCGCGCCGGGGGACCCGGTGGATACCCTCCTCGGACAGCGCTACGACGAAGAAACCGCCGCTCGCCTCCAGGCGAAATACGGGTACGACAAGCCGCTCCCTGTGCAGTATGTGAAGTACATGTCGAACCTGCTCCAGGGCGACATGGGCGTCTCCACCCGGCGCCAGGATTTCACCGTCAGCGAAGTCATCCTGCCCAAGATCTGGGTCTCCACAAAACTCGGCTTCTTCGCGATCCTGATAGCGTTTGGCGTCGGAATACCGGTAGGACTCTATGCGGCTCTCGCCCGTGGCACCTTCCTGGACCCGATGATCATCGGGTTCTGGCTCTTCCTCGATGCCGTGCCTACATTCGTGCTAACGACCTTCACCGCGTGGTTCGTCGCCCTGAAATTGGACCTCGTGAGCGTCGCCTGGCGGGGCGTGACGAGCCCGAACGCGATCTTACCGATCCTCATCATGTCCCTGCCCGCTGTCGCCGGGATCGCCAGGCTGATGCGCGCCTCGGTCATCTCCGTGCTCGGCGAGGACTACATCCGTACCGCGAGGGCGAAGGGCCTGAAGGAGCACACGGTCATCCTTTCGCACATAACGCGAAACGCGATGCTGCCGATGGTCACCGTCATCGGCCTGTCGCTGCCGGGCATCACCGCCGGGTCGTTCTTCGTCGAATCCTTCTTCGGCATCCCCGGAATTGGCGCCGAATCGCTCGAAGCGGCGCGGACTCCGGATTTCGATGTCATCCTCGGCCTCGTGCTCTTCGGCTCGGCGCTCTTTGTGTTCGCGAACGTGGCCATCGATGTCGCCTATGCGTACATTGACCCTCGCATCCGGGTTACCGGGCGGAGGGGCTAGCCAGTGGCCATCGCCGAATCTCCCAACCTCGCCGCCGAAGCCCTCGAAATGCTCCCCCAGAGACGCAGGTACCCGTTCCTTCGCGACCTGCTCAAGCGGAAGATCGCGGTGCTCTGCATGATCTTCCTCGCGATCTTCTATGGCGCCGGCATTTTCGCGCCGTGGGTCGCCCCGCACGACCCGAACAAGCAGCAACTCAGCATCGAAGCGCGCAGCCAGGGCCCATCCGCTGAGCACTGGTTCGGCACCGATGCGCTCGGCCGCGACCTCGCCTCGCGAGTCTTTTTCGCGGCGCGCACGACGATCATCTTCACCGTGCTGGTCATCCTCGGCGGCAGCCTCTTTATTGGACTCGGATTGGGCCTGCTCTCCGGCTACCGGGGCGGCTGGATCGATACCGTGGTCTTACGCGTGGGCGAAGTCCTTGGCGGGATCCCCACGCTCATTCTCATGCTCGCGATTACGGCCGCGTTCCGCTCGCGCATCAGCGACCTCGCATTCTGGCTGCGCGAAAACACGCCCCTCGGCGCCGACGCGAAGACGATCGTCAGTTTCGCCATCATCATCGCGGTCAGCGTGCCCTTCAGCTGGATAGGCTCGGCCCGCATCGTCCGCGGCCAGGCGCTCTCCATCCGCGAGCGCGAGTACATCACCGCTGCCGAGGCGATCGGCTGCTCGACCTACCGGATCGTCCGCCACCACCTGTTCCCGGGCGTGCTGCCGCTCTGGCTGGTCGGCGTTTCCGGGGGCATGGCCGGCATCGCGCTCACGGAGGTCGGCCTGAGCTTCCTCGGCCTCGGGATCGAACCCCCGACGGCCAGCTTCGGCACCCTCATTGGCGATGGCACCGGAATCCGCGCGTTCGAATCGCATCCCCACCTGCTACTTTTCAGCGCCATCCCGGTCATTCTCTTCTCGTACGCCTGGAACATGCTCGGCGACGCCCTCGTGGACCTCGTGCAACCAAAGCGCCAGCGCAACAGCTGACGAACGCGCTCCATAGGTGTGCGCGGCTGGTAGACTTCGCGGAAATGCTGAGTTTTCGCTCGAAAATCGATCTGTGGCTCGTCGCAGTCCTTGGTCTCGCGACCGTGGTGGCGATTTCCGTCGCGGTTGCGGCGACGGTCAGTGCCGGGGTAGCCGGTCTCGCCGCCTGGTTCACGCCGGTCGTGATGCTCGTAGTTTTCCGCGCGTTGGTCTGGCCAATCCGCTATGACATCGAGGCGGAGCATCTGGCCGTCCATTTTGGGTTCGCCCGAAAGCGCATCGCGCTCAGCGAAATCACGCGCCTAACGCCGTCGCGAAACCCGCTCTCAAGTCCCGCACTTTCGCTCGACCGCATCCGAATCGACTATGGCGACCGGAAGTGGGTGCTCATTTCGCCCGCCGACCGCTCCGGCTTCGCCACCGCCATCCAGGAGCGCGTCCCGGGCGCCGCAATCGACGAGCGCCTGCTGCCGGCGGCTAAATCTGCCCGAACAGCTCCGTGACATCGAGCGCGAAGCCCTCGATCTCGAACCCGGCGTCGGCGCTGGTGAGGGTGTCGCCGTCGTAGAAGGTGTGCGCGTTGTTGTCCGGGTAGTGAACGGTGATTGTTCGAGCCTCGGGCCGAACGACCCATGCCCGCAAGACGCCGGACCGCTGGTAATGCATCAATTTTTCGACCAGTTCGCTGTCCGTGTCACCTGGCGAGACAACCTCGACGGCGAGGTCCGGCGCTCCTCGGAAGAATCCGGCGGGCATATGGCCGTTCGTCAACCGGTTCGCTCGGACGAAATGAACGTCTGGTGCTCGCACTGTGTCCGGGTTTCTAGAAAGGATGAATCCTACTTCGAGTCCGGCCTCCCCGAGCCGGTGAGTTTCGATGAACCGGTCGAGTCGTGAATAGACACGGCCCGCGAATCGTCCATGGGGTCCGCCAACCGGCATGTGCGTCACCGTCCTGCCGCAGATGAGTTCCATCTTGCCGCCGTGGGGCGCATCGGGAAGTTCGTAGAACTCCTCGGCGGTAAGCAGTTGGATGGCGGTCTCGGTGGTCATGGCATCTATCCTACTTCGCCGCGGAGCGCCCTGCGACGTTGCTAGAGGTCCCCGAACAGCTCCGTGACATCGAGCGCGAAGCCCTCGACCTCGAACCCGGCGTCAGCGCTGGTGAGCGTGTCGCCGTCGTAGAAGGTGTGCGCGTCCCCATTCGGGAGGTGGACGGTGATTGTTCGATCTTCGGGCCGAACGACCCAGACGCGGGGCGTCCCGGCCGCCTTGTACTGCTGAACCTTTCCGACCACCTCGCTATCCATGTCCCCCGGAGAGATCACTTCCACCGCGATATCCGGCGGCCCCGGGAAGAAGCCGGCCGGCATTCGACCGTTGACGAGCCGGTCCATGCGGACGAAATGCACGTCCGGGCCGCGTACTGTATCCGGATTCCTGGCGAGGACGAATCCGACTTCCATGCCCACCACGCCTAATTTGTTGGCTCGAGCGAAGATGTTGAGTTCTGTGAGGACATTCCCCCCGTGTTGTCCATGGGGTCCGCCAACCGGCATGTGCGTCACCGTCCTGCCGCAGATGAGTTCCATCTTGCCGCCGTGGGGCGCATCGGGGAGTGCGTAGAA
>JBBSKE010000334.1:0-4592 GCA_038256595.1 Tepidiformales bacterium
CAACGCAACTTCAGCGTTCGTCACGACGTTGCTCGAACTGCCGCCACTCGTGCCATCCTCAGACCGCCATGTCCTCGGGTCCTGGTGAATCAGCAGCGCAAACAGCGCCACGGGCAACCCAACCGCGATCAGTATGGCCGCGACGAGTTCGGCAAGCGTTAGCCCGCGCACCCGCTGCGCGCCGTAAACGACCAACAGGACCGCGGGCATGAACAGCGGCCAGAGCACGACCGAGATGAACGACAGCGGGAAAAGCGCGATCCCCGCAGCGAGGACCATCGCTGGCCGGCCACGCAGGATGCCGAACAGCGCCAGGAGTCCGGCCGCGACCGTCGGTGCACCGAACGCGAACGGCTCGAGCGCGCTTCTTGGGCCTTCGTCGCGGCCGCCGACGTAGACAATCACCATCAAGGCGAGTCCGCCAGCGATGACCAGGAGCGCCGGGAGCGTCCATGGGGTCCAACCGTTGCCCGGTGTGGCCGGAATGCGCGGTAGAGGCCGATTCGCGCTGGTCGAAGGCTCTCGCCGAAGTGGTTGGTCGCTCATGGTCCGCGCCTTCCCGGCGAGGCAGCGCCTGCCGCCGGATTCGCCGATGGGTCAACCGTACAGCGCTCTGCCCGGGCGGCGGGTCGGCCACCTTACCCGGTCAGGGCGTGATTACGAACTTCCAGGAAGCGGTCTCGACGACGGTGCCCGCTTCATCCACCACCTCGACCGTCGCCGAGTGGGCGCCCACTGCGAGGCCATCCGCCGGAGCGAAGCAGGCCTTCCCCTTGCCGATTTCGTCCGAGATCGGGGCGCCGTGCATCTCGGCGGTAACGTCCGCGCCGTCCAGGGTCATGCGAAACGAGCCGTATCCGCGCGCGTGATCCGTCGCGACCGTCGCACACGCACCCACCGCCGCGAACTCGGGCGTCGGCCGCGTCATGTGCTGCGGGACTGACTGGCCCGGCGCAGGAGCGAGCAAGAGGATCCGCGCTTCTTCGGCCAGTGCCGAGGAACTCGCCGGGGCCGCGTCCGCGTTCGAAATGCCCGGTCCGCCGCCGAGATGCCGACCGGTGACCGCATCGAACGCGAACTCAAGCGTGAAAACGGCGTTCGCCGTGCCCCATTCGGGCACCTCCAGCCCGTCCCGCCGCCATTCGCTGATCCAGATGTCACCGGGCGTCACACCCGAGCGGCCGCCGCTGGTGTAGACCGCCAGCGTTGCATCTGAAACGAACTCGAGCCGGGTCATCACGAGGTCGTCCGCGCCGAGCAGGCTGCCGTTGACTCGCACGGGATGGATGCCGCCCAGCGGGAGGTCCCGGCTCGCCTGGCCGTGAAAGCGCTGCAGCGACGACTCGACGATCGCCCTCGCTGCCACCTCAGCTTCCTGCTCCGTCATAATTCTCGCAGCGACCGGCGCAAGCGGCGTGCTCGTCGCCACTACTGCCACCTCGGAATCGCTCGATGGAGTCGCGCTGGCCGTGAAGCCGACCGCGAGCAGTGCAGCCGCCCCGGCAAGTCCAGTCGCGACCATCGCCGAGGCTGCCTTGAGCGGCGAGATCCCGGCCAGGCCGGCGAGCGTCCGCCGAATTCGGCGCCGAAGGCCGATCTCGGCGCGCCAGTGGTCGGCCAGTTCCTCGCGACTCGAAACGCCCGCCTTCGAGATGAGCTCGGCCACGTGCCACTTCGCCGTGGCAAACGAAATGCCGAGTGAGCCGGCGATTTCGGCGTTGGTCCGCCCCTCGATGATGAGCTGCAGCACCTGCCGTTCGCGCCCAGATGGATGGAATCCCGGGTAACTCATGGCCCCAGAGTATCGAGGACCCGGTCTGCCTTGCCCATCCTATGGTAAACATACGATTTTGTACTGTGCCGAAGCACTGCCGCGACGATTTCTCCCATTTGCGTGGCCCGTCCATTCCCTTATTCTGCGCCTTGATTAGAATGCGATTCTAGTAAGGGAGACTTTACGTATGCCAAGCCCGCGCCCCGTCCTCTGGCCCGAAATTCGTGGCCTCCTGCTCGCTGCGATGGTCATCTTCGTCTACACCATCGTCATCGGCATTCTCAACGGCATGGACCTCGTCGATTTCGACCAGCGCCGCATCCTCGGCCACGTCCACGGCGGCACCCTCGGGTGGCTGACGCTCTCCGTGTTCGCTGCGTCGCTCTGGCTCTTCGGTGAGCAACAACCGATTTCGGAAGAGCAGCGGAAGATCCTCCGCGGGCTCTGTATCGCCGCCGTTGTCAGCTTCGTGCTCTACGTCATCGCCTTTTCGACGACCTACGGCACAATTCGGCCCATCCTCGGTATCGCGTCGGTGCTTGCCACCGCAGGCATCTTCGGCTGGGTGTTCATGCGTGCCCGCGAGATTACGCTCTCCGTGCCGCACTGGGGATTCCTCGCGGCGCTCGGCACGTCCGTGGTTGGGGGCATCCTCGGCGTCCTCCTCGGGCTCGAAATCGCGACCGGGAACAACTTCATCAGCGACGGCGGCAGCGGCGCTCACCCGGCGACGATGGTCGTCGGCTTCCTCATCCCGGTGGCCCTTGCGATGGCTGAGTGGGCGTTCTTCTTCCCGCATCCGCCGAAGGCCGCCCGGCTCGGCATCATCCAGATGGTCTTCCCCTTCGTCGGTGGCATGGTCCTCATGCTCGCTCTGCTGCTCGACATCGTTCCGCTCGCGCCCATCGCCGTCCTGCTCGAATTCATCGGCGTCGGTATCTTCTTTAAGCGGATGTGGCCATCGCTGCGGTCGGTCTCCTGGACGGTCGCCTCGCCCGGGCTGCACGCGGCCGTCAGCGCCATCAGCGTGGTCTACGTGCTTATCCTCGCGCAATTCCTCATCGCAAAATACGAAGGCGACCTCGGCATCGCGCCGGAACACTACCTGCTCTCGCTCGACCATGCGCAATTCATCGGCGCGATGACCAATGCGGTGTTTGCGATGCTGTTCGCTGCGACCGTCGCGAAGGGCGACCCCACTCGGCCCCACATGATCACGTTCGCCATCGTCAACATCGGCATGGCCGGGTTCGTCATCGGCTTGCTGTTCGACGTGACCATCCTCAAGCAGATTTTCGCACCGATCATGGGCCTCGGGCTGCTCATGGGGCTCGCCATCTATGGCCGGGCGCTGTTCGAAGCCGGCGGCGATGAAGCTCCCGCCACATCTTCGAGGCGCGCTCGGTAGGGAATTATCGGCCCTGGAAGTTCGCGTCCCGCTTTTCGGCGAAGGCGCGAGCTCCCTCGGCCGCATCCTCAGTGAGGAGGAGCGCCTGGTAGCGGCGCATTTCGTCGCGCAGGCCATCGGCGAGCGGCATATCGAAGCCGCCTTCGATGGCCGATTGCTTCATCGCGCGAACCGCCAACGGGCCGTTCTTCAGCAGCCGCGCCGCCCACTCCTGCGCGACTTCGAGCGCCTTGCCGTCTTCGGTGACCGTGTTGATGAGGCCGATGCGCAGCGCTTCCTGGGCGTCGATCCGGTCGGCGAGCATGATCATCTCCATGGCTTTCGCGAATCCGACCTGCCGGATGAGGCGCTGCACCTGGCCGCCGCCAGCGACGATCCCGCGCTTCGCCGCCATCGTCCCGAAGGTCGCGTTTGGCGAAGCGATGCGCAGGTCGCAGCCGAGCATGAGCCCGAATCCCGCCGCCAGGCAGTGCCCGTTGACCGCGGCGATTACCGGTTTCCAGATGCCGTCCGGAGTCAGGCGGCCTTGCTCGCGGGTCGAACTCCAGTCGTCCGCCTTGTCCGCGTTGCTCTTGACGATGTCGCGGCCGGCGCAAAACGCCCGGTCCGCCGCCCCGGTGACAATCGCCACATGGAGCGAATCATCGTGCTCGAACTCGTCCCACGCGGCCGTGAGCTGCGCGTACATCTCGACATCGATGGCGTTCATCGCCTGGGGGCGATTGAGGGTGAGGACGAAGACCTTGCCCTCGCGGGCGATATCAACAGGCATGCGGTCGAGTATACGGCGGGAGTGCTATAGCGCTGGTGCTCTCGCCGGCTTGCCTGGTTTTGACAGGCGATTTTCTAGCTTTTCGACGCGAGAGAGCAAATCCTGGCGGAAGACCTCGCTTCCCGGATACTCGCCGTAACATTCCAGTCCACGGCGAGCCCACCAGATCGCTTCTCCAGGTCTTTCGCCTGCTGATGACGGATGCAAGCCTGCCGATGGCTAGTAAGAAGCGGGACGAACCCGAACATTTGCACCAGTGCGGGAGCAATGGTCTCCATGTCTCGATCATGTGCTTCGCACGCAGCATCGAATTCCGCGAAGGCGGAATCGAAGACGAGCCTGTTCTTATAGAGCCGCTGAGCCAGTTCGCTATAGGCGAAGTGGCGCTCTATTGGCGACGTCGAAACCGCAATCCATTCCCGAAGCTGCTTGATAGCTCTGGTGTCGCCGGCCGGGAGGTTGTGTAACCGGCTCAGGTCGTAGGTATCATCCTGCCCGTCCTTGGCAATCGCCTGGCCCAGTCCTGTCCGGACTTCGCCACTTATGACCCTGCTGCCCATCTGCGGATTTTCGTCGGAGTAGACGACTCGCATCCGAAAGCGGTCTGCGATTGGAACGTGCAGCGTCCGAAGGTCCAG
>JBBSKE010000335.1:0-4579 GCA_038256595.1 Tepidiformales bacterium
ACAATGGGCGTCGCCTCGACGGTTGCGCTGACCATCCTCGCGATGCGTTCGCGCGCGGGCCGATTCACCGAGCGCTGGGTGGCCGAAGAGGTCCCGGGCGTGCTCCTCGGGGTGCTCATCTTCATGGGAGCGAGCGTCGGCTGGACGGCGATTGGGCTCGTGCTGGGCTCGGCCTTCGAAGTGTCGAACGCGGCCGCGGGGAGGGATGGCCTCGGCAGCCCGAGCATCGTCTGGACGATTGTGATCCTGGGCCTGGCGTGGGTGCCCCTGCCGCCGCTGATCATGTTCTCGCGGAAGTTCTGGCTGCTCTGGACAATCATGTGCGGGACGTTTGCGGGGCTTTTCGGCTGGGCGATGCCGATTTTCGGCAGCTGAGGTCGGCCGAGGACAGAAGCGCGACCGTAAGGGAGTGCGTACCAATCGACTCCCGGATTCATGCCCCGGAGCTGCATGGCTCGCGACCTGGCCAGCCAGCACGGGCCCCCGGGGCGGTCGCCGAGGCGCGATCTGGCGGCTGCGGTCGCAATCATTTGCCATGTCACGCTGGCACGCACGCCCTTGGGCGGGCGCGCTTCTGCTCGCGATCGGAGTGCCGGCGGCCATTACATTCCCGTATTCGCTCGATAGGGTAGTGCTAGCTGTCGCCGAACCCGTAGGCTCTGAGAGGTGGACGCGGCACGACTCACATTATTTCGCAACGCCCGGCGATTCGAGCAGGACCTCAACGAGCGCCAGCGCGAGGTGCTCGCGCGCATCGCCAGGGGCCAGACGAACGCCGAGATCGCGGCCGCGCTCGATATGACCTTCGACGGCGCGAAGTGGAACGTCAGCGAAATCCTCACCAAGCTCAACTTCAGTTCGCGCGAAGAAGCGGCCGCCTACTGGCACTGGCGCCGGGGCATCGGCTCCCGCGTCGGCTCGGCGCTTCGGTCGATGGTCCCGGCCAGCCTGCCGATGAAGCTGGTCGCCGGTGGCGGCCTGTCAGCGGTGGCAATCGTGGTGGTCCTCCTCGCGCTTTCAGGAGGGAGTCCGGAGCGCGCCGCGACGGTGGAGATCCCGCCTTACCGGATGGTGGCGATCTCCGGCACCCGGGCGGACCCGGACGGCGCCGGCGGCTCGCTGATCCTGGAGTGGCAGGACGAGACGCACTTCCGCAACACAACGATTGGCGGCCCCGACGACCCGCACGACGCGGGGGAAATCGTGACCATCGTCGCGGACGGGCAGCACATCTGGGTCGATAACAGCAGCCTGCCTGAGTACAGCCGGTTCGACCTGGGATTCTTGACGAGGAACCAGCCAGCCGCGGCTCGGGCATCATTTTCACTGGGTCCCACCCGGCTAGCCACTATCGACGCGCTCCTCGAGATGCTGCGGAATCCACCGGAGGCTTCGGGCCTGGAGAGTCCGCGCTTCGCCGAGGTTGTGGGGAACGACACGCACCTCGGCGTGCCGGTCGTGATCGTCGAATACCGCGATGTTTGGCGCCCCGAGACCAATTCCGATGGTCGCAGCAGCAGCGGGGCCGGGACCAAAATCTGGATCGACCCTACGACGATGTTCGTGCTGCGTTACGAAATCGGTCCCCTGAACAGCGGACCGCCCGACGACGCCTTCCTCACACGTGAGGTCACTTCGATCGAGTACAACGTCGATTTCCCGCGGGAAACGTTCACCTTTGTGCCGCCGCCGGGGAAGCGCGAAGCGGTGCCGACGCCAACTTCTCCGGCGTCGAATGTGCCCTGAAACCCAGCGCGGTGGTAGGCATCGGCGCGCCGGAGAAGTAGTCTAGGCGGGTGGAAGCGGCACCAGGCGACGACGAGCAGACGACACGACCAGCGGAGCGCGCTCCGGAGCGGTTGCCCGCGCGGATCACGCTGGGGTGGCCGTTCTTCTCCTATCAGCTGCCGCTCAAGGGGCTGCTGGTCGTGGCGGGGGCGGCAGCGGTCGTCATGATCGCGGCGGCGTTCATCCTGCTCAGCACCACGGGCTCGGGTGCGACCGGTGTGGTCGAACTGCAGCCATTTCGCCTCGAAGGAAGTCTGGTGCAGACCCATTCGGGCGATGAGCTTCGTTCGACGGCCGTCATGGAGTGGCAGGACGCGCGGCACTACCGGAACACGACGACCACAGAAGGCGAGCCGCCATTCTCCGCGACTATCATGGCGGATGGCGAGTGGCGCTGGTTATCCGGTTCCGAAAGTCCCACGTATACGCGCTCGGCGATCCCCGAAATCCCGTTCGGTGCACCCACGGCGCCGCTCCTCTACATGCTGATCGGCCCTATGACCGGAGCAAAGTCCCTCGACGACCTGCTCGACGAATTGAGCGAACAGCGGGAGGAATTCGGCCCCGGGAAGGTTCGCTATGCGCGCGTTGTTGGGCAGGAGACGTACCTGGGAATCCCGGCGACGGTCATCGAATACGGGCCGCTCTGGAACGATAGTTCGCCCGAGAAGCTCGCGAACGACTGGACCATCAACACTGGCGGCTCGGCAAAGATGTGGCTCGACCCGGAGACGATGATCATCCTGCGCAGCGAAGCCGAATTTGGGGAGGAAATGACCTACCTGGGCGAGGTCACAGCGCTCGAGTTCGACCCCGAGTTCGCGCCCGGGACGTTCGAGTTCGTGCCGCCGCCCGGGAAGACTGAAGTCATCGAGTAGCGCGTTTACCGGAGGCTCGCCCGGGAGTGGCCGGTGGGGCACCCTGTGGGCATGCTCCCGCGCCTGCCGTATCTGCCCGCCCGCCACCGTCGCTTCCAGCCGCTGCTGCTGGGCGTCATCGCGATTGTCAGCCTCGTCTTCGGCCTGGTCACAGACAACCGGGGGATGGTGATCATCGGCTGCGTCGGCGTGCTCGGCGCGGTGCTGGGGGTCATCTCGGCGAGGCTCGCGGAGGCGCCGGACCCGGCCGATGGGGAATCTGCCGTCAAGGATTAATGGATCTCATCGGGCAAGTCGCGGTTTTGGCAGTGGTGAAACTGCCCCAACATGCCGTTTGTAACTACGTATGGCAGCGTGGAAGTTCGATTCAAACGATGGCACGGATGGCGTTGCTCCGGAACCGGAAGAGGGGCAGCCGCTGTTCGGCAACTTTCGCCGCAGCCACGCCGCGGACGACCACGCCGAGAAGCCGAGGTCGATGACCGAAATGTGGGGCTTCGAGGGTGAGAACGAGCGCCGGGAAGCCCGCCGCCGCCGCTTCTGGCAGGTGTCCGAGGCCGTCCCAGAGCACGAAGACAACGAACCCTGGACCCAGTTCCGCAGCGCTGCACCAGTCGAGCCGGAGCCGATTGCGGAGCCGGAGCCGGTCAGCACCGTCGAATCCTGGGCGAGTCCCGAGTTCGTCCCTGAGCCCCCAGAATCTGTGCCCTTCGCAAACGTCAGCCCGCACGTCCACCAGCAGGATGCTCCCGAGGTTGTCGCCGAACCCGCCACGCCGGCAGCGAGTGGCCGCAACGGCTGGCGGTCGTTCCTCGCGGAGGTGCCCCCGGCGGTCGAGCGGCCGATGGTGCCGCTGCCGAAACTCGGGGACCCAACACCCTCCCCGGCGATTCACGCGCCGGAGCCACCACGCGACGAGTCGGTGGCACGGCTCGCGCGGCGCCTGACCTCAGTGTCATCGGCACATCCGCTCGTGATGGAGACCTCAGTCCAGCTCCAGGCGGCCGTGCAAACCTGCACGACACTCGGACGGAGCTGGGGAGCCGGTTTCGAACCGACCGTTGCAGATATCACCATCCGCGCCCTTGCCCGCGTTCTCCTGCGCGAACCAGCCCTCAAACAGCTCGCAACCGGCATCGCGGTGCTCGACCTTGGAGCGGACCAGGGCTTTGGCTGCGTGCTCGAATCGCCGGCAATCCGGCCCTTCAAAGACACCGTCGGTGAACTCGCGGCGATGGAAGGCTCGGCCCTCGACGAGATCGACATCTCCGTGACTGATTTCGGGCTGCTCAGCATCGAACGGGCGACACCACGTCTCGCCCCGGGACAGTGGATGGCACTGGCCCTCGGCGCGCGAACGTTCGGCCCGGTCCAGAGCGGCGAATCGGTCGATTGGCGGCCAACCGCGAGCATTTGCCTGGCGTACGACGGCCAGCGCGTGAGTGACGGAGCCGCAGCGAGACTCCTCTCCCGATTGCGTTCGCTCATGGAAGCGCCGGAAGACCTCATCAACTAACCGGTTCGTGCGCCGCTCGCTACTTCTTAGCGGTGACCACCGAAGTGCTGGGCGACGCCTGGCGGTGCGTCTTGGCGACGACTTTCTGTGTGGTCTTCTTGGCGGTGTTCTTCGGGTTCTTGTCTCCCATGGCGATTCTCCTGCATAGCTGGTATCGATAGGACATCTTAAATCTAAAACGTGGGCGGGATTTTGCAAGAGCCGGAAACGTGAAGATCGCCGAATTTGCCCGATTTTTAACAGCTGTTGCACATCGAACAGAAGCGCTCGCGCCTGAGCGAGTGCGTGCCCCGGTGATTCGCCACCGATCGGCAGGGCCAGCCGACCAAACTTCGTCCTGAAACGGTGGCAGCCGATGGCTGATCATGTGTGCCCGGTCGCGATGGCACGCACTCGC
>JBBSKE010000336.1:0-4563 GCA_038256595.1 Tepidiformales bacterium
ACCGCCGAATCACGCCTCCTGAGCCTTGAGGAGAAGAGTGGCGGCGCCGGGGCGTTCGTGCTCACGACCCGCCAGACCACGTTCACCAACCAGCACGGCAAGGTGGTCGCGCGCGCCCGCCAGGTCGGGATTTCGAGGTAGTCATGGAACAGCGAACGTTCGATTCCGTCTCCGTGGGCGACGAAATGCCAACGATGGTGAAGCACGCAACGACGACACAGCTCTTCCTCTACAGCGCGGCGACACACAACCCGCACCGAATCCACTACGACCGCGAATACGCAGCAGTCGAAGGTCACCCGGATGTACTGGTCCACGGACCGCTGCAGGGCGCCTGGCTCTCGCAGTTCGTGGCCGATTGGGCCGGTCCGCGCGGCCGTATGCTCCACCTCTCCTGGCAGAACCGGGCCCGAGGCTACCCGAACCGGGATCTGACCTTTCGCGGCAAAGTCACCGGCACGGGCGAGGAAGATGGCCGCCGCGTTGTCCACCTTGAGGTCTGGGAAGAGAACGACGAGGGCCAGGTGCTGATGCCGGGCAAGGCGACCGTCGCCCTGCCCTGAGCGGCGATGTGGACCTGCTATTCGCCCTTGAAGACCGGCGTGCGCTTCTCGGCGAAGGCGCGCGGACCCTCCTTGGCATCGTCGGTCTGGCCGATCGCCCAACGCATGGTGGCGGCGAGTCGCATGGCTTCCGGGTTTGGCATGTCGCCCTGGCGGCGGACGAGTTCGTGCATCGCGCGGACCGCGAGGGGTGCATAGCCGGCGATCTTCGCAGCCATCCCCTGGGCGTTGGCCAGCAGCTGATCCGCCGGGACGACGCGGCTGACGATGCCGAACGAGAGCGCCGTCTTCGCATCGAATCGCTCGCCGGTGAAGAGCATGTCGTTCGCCATCGCCCGCGGGATCGAGCGCGGCAGTCGCACGGGGGCGCCGGCGAGCGGGAAGAATCCAAGGGTGATCTCCGGGAGGCCGAATTGCGCTGCTTCGGAGGCGATGAGGATGTCGCAGGAGAGGGCGATTTCGAATCCGCCGCCCAGGCAGTAGCCGTTAATCGCGCCGATCAGCGGCTTCTTGAGGTCGAATTCGTGGAAACCGAGCGCGTCGTCGGTGCGGAAGAGGCCGGCAACTCCACTCGCGGCGGCGGGGCCACCAGCGCGGCTGCGAAGGTCGGCACCGGCACAGAATGCGCGCCCGTTGCCAGTCAGCACGGCGACGCGGATGTCGTCGCGCGAGCGGACCTGCTTGAGGGCGTCCATTAGCCCGGCCGAGACGTCGGCGTTGATCGAGTTCATCTGGTCGGGCCGATTGAGGGTGATGGTGGCAACACCATTGGCAACATCGAAGAGGACGGCGCTAGGGGATTCGTCAGACATCGGGTTCTCCTTGGGGGCTGTTGGCCGATCAGGGTTGGCCATTGGCGGGGAGGTTCTTGGCGTGCCAGTCAGTAGGGCACGGCGTGATTTGTGACTATAGAACTCGATACTCAGTATGTACAAATCAAGTGACGAACTTCCGGGCAAGCGAAAACCCGCAGCCAGCGAGATGTTGGCTGCGGGTTCGAAGTGAGTGTTGCTGGCGACCGGCGCGGTTAGTCCTTGACGGGCACTACGAGCAGCGGCCGCTTCATCGAGTGCATGAGGCGGTCGGTGGTGCTGCCGAGGGCGATGCGCGCGGCGAAGCCCTTGCCATGCGAGGCCACGACAACCACGCGGGCGTCAAGCTGGTCCGCGGTGATTTCGATCGCCTCGGCGGCCGAGCCCTGGAGGACATACGACTTCTCGTTCTCGAGCGTGATGGAGGAGACGTAGTCTTTCGCGGCCTGTTCGAGCACGCCTGCCTCGTCCGCCGGGTAGTAGGCGAACTCAGTGCCGACCGGGACAGGAATCTGGTAGGCGCGGAGGAGGGCAAGCTCGGCGCCATAAGCCTGCGCCACTTCGCGAGCGATCTTCAGGCCCTGTTCGGACTCGGGCGAGCCATCGACAGCGACGAGGACGGGCCCACCGGGGACCAGCGGCTCGGCGCCGACGCCGGGAACCACGAGCACCGGGACCTTCGTGCCGCGCACGACTTTATCGGTGACGCTGCCGACGAAGGTGGCCTTAAGGCCGCCGGCGCCGTGAGTGGAGATGACGATCAGCCGCGCATCGGCGGCGTGTTCGAGGATCGCCTTCGCAGCCGCACCGCG
The DNA here is from genome assembly GCA_038256595.1 of Tepidiformales bacterium. GTDB lineage: Bacteria > Chloroflexota > Dehalococcoidia > Tepidiformales > Tepidiformaceae > JBBSKE01. The sequence goes on from JBBSKE010000336.1 coordinate 2,188, forward strand.
GAGGATGACGGTCTCGTGCGGGACACCTTCGGGAAGGTGCTGGGCCGCAAGCTCTTTCACGTGGGTGGCGAAGAGCTCCTGGGCGCGTTCGTATTCGCCATCCTTCTTCGCTGCGTTATCGTCGATCACATGGACGAACCGCACGGACGCTCCGAAGAGTTTCGCGGTTACTCCTGCGTAGGAGATTGCTTCTTCAGAGAGCTTCGAACCATCGAGTGGTACGACAACGGGAAACTCGGAAGTCACAGTTTGGGACCTGCCTCAGATACGGATGGTCTCAATTTACGCCCGAATCGGCGAACAGTAACGTTAACGGATGATCGCAACGCGCAGTTCGCCTGATCCATGACCCAAACTGGCGGCGGCGAGCATTGACACAGCGAACCGGCGGGCACGACGATGCCCGCGCCAATGGACGCCGAACTCGCCCGTTACCTGTCGCCGCGCCTCGCCAATGGAGGCGAGGTCGTGATCGCGAATCTTGCGCGCATCCCCGGTGGCGCCTCGCGCGAGACCTGGATGTTCGACGCAGAATGGGCGGGCGGCTGCGAGCCTCTGGTCCTCCGGCTGGACCCGCCGGCATCGGTGATCACGACCGACCGGGAAGCAGAGTGGGCATTCTACCAGGCGTTCACGGACACGAGTGTCCCGGTGCCGCGGATGCGCTGGCTGGAGCCGGACGCCTCGCACCTTGGCGGTCCGTTCTTCGTTATGGAACGTATCACCGGAATCGAAGCGCAGCCGCGGATGCTCATGATGGAGCAGTACGCCGAGGCCCGGCCGCGGATTGCCTCGCAGCTCTACGAAATCCTCGCGGACATCCACGCCTTCGACTGGCGCGGCTCGGCCATCGAAACCGCGGCTGTCTGCCCTGCCCCGGCAGAGGCGTGGAGGCGCGAACTCGACCACTGGGAACAGATCGTCGACGAGAACGAGCTTTCGCCGCAGCCCATCGTGCGCGCGGGGATTCGCTGGTTGCGCGCGAATCCGCCGCCTCCGGCGGAGCGAATCACCGTGGTCCATGGCGATTTTCGCGTCGGCAACGTCCTCTGCCGCCCGGACGGCGAGATCGCCTCCGTGGTCGACTGGGAGATGGCCCACCTCGGCGACCCGATGGAAGACCTCGCCTGGTCGTTCAACGAGGCCTGGCACTGGGCGAAAGACGGCCGCCCAGGTGGCGTAATAACCCGCGAAGATGCCATCGCCCGCTACGAGCGACTCACGGGTAAGCCAGTCGATGGCCATTCGCTGCAGTGGTGGACCGCGTTCGGTGACGTGAAGTGCCAGGCCATCTGGTTGACGGCGACGCGCACCTTCCACGACGGCCGTTCCAACGAGCTCATGCTCCCGGTGCTCTCCTACACGATGCTGAACCCCCAGGACCAGGCGCTGATTCGCTCGCTGGGGCGCTGGCGATGAAACCGGACCCGAATATCGTGCTTAAGGGCATCGTCCGCACCTACCAGCGGGAACTCATCCTGGAGCTGGACTCTGCCTATTCGAAAAACTCCGCGATTCTTGGCAATGGCCTGCTGAACATCCTCTCAGTCGAATTCGAGCGGCTGATCGACCGGCTGATCGAGGAAACGCAGGTAACGGCCGCGATTCTGCGCGATGCCGCAGTGTTGCTGCCAGATGAGCGCCTCTCCCTGCGCGCCCGTAGCACTGCAGCGAAGCGCGAACCGGCGAACTACCGGCTTTCGACCATTCAGGCGATGAACGACGAGGTGCGGGCGATGCTCATCGAAGTCCACGCGGCTATTGAGGCCGTCCCGGGCCCGGAGGCGGCGGCGATGAACGACCGCATCTGGGCCGAACTCCAGGCGTCCACTGTGCGCCGCCAGGTCAGGTAAGGAGCGGCTCGTGCCCGAGGACCATCCACTCAAGGAGCGCATCCGCTCGCTGCTTTCGGCATACGAACCCCAGGCCCTGGAAATGGAGCCGGGCGTCTGGGCGGCCGCCGTGCTCGTGCTGCTCCACAACCAGGCTGGCGAACCGCACATCATCTTCCAGAAGCGAACCGACAAGGTGGATGCGCACAAGGGCCAGATCAGCTTCCCCGGCGGCGGCCGCGACCCCGAAGACCCCCATCTGCTCCACACCGCCCTGCGCGAAACCCACGAGGAGATCGGCGTGCCGCCCCACCAGGTCGAAGTGCTCGGGCAGCTCGACGACCTGAAGACGATCAGCAACTTCTCGGTCACGCCGTATGTCGGCTGGTTCGATGAGCACCCGTTCGAGTGGCAGTTCAGCCACGACGAAGTCGCCTACCTGATCGAGGTGCCGCTCTCGCACCTGCGCGACCCCGCGAACTACGTGCCGGAGCGGCGCGTGTTCCAGGGCCGCGAACAGCTGATTGTCTTCGAGCAGGCGCAG
>JBBSKE010000337.1:0-4556 GCA_038256595.1 Tepidiformales bacterium
GACAATCTCGCCCTGTCGCAGCACGAGATTCGTGCCCGAAAGCACGCGCTTGCCGTCATAGGCGACGGTCATCCCTTCGACCGCGAGCAATTCGTCCCCGGGCGAAATAATCTCTGGAACGGTCACACGGAGCCGTGCGCGCAGGCCAGGCACCGCGTCAATCGCGGCCAGTGCCGCCGCTACCTCCATCGGCACCGGTTCGAGCCCGAGTGCGCGGCAGAGGCGGCTTACCGGCGGCGCGTTGAGTAAGGTGGCCGCGGCTTCGGTGGGTGTCATCTGGCGAACCACTCCGGCGGTCACTTCGAGCACAAGATCGGCGACCGGGAGCAGCCGTTCGAGCCGGTGCTCGGCGACCAGGACGGTCAACGAGCGTTCCCGCCGAAGCTGCTCGACCGCGGCGATGACCTCGCCTGCCGCCTCGGGGTCGAGCTGCGAGGTGGGCTCGTCGAGCAGGAGAATCGGCGGTTCGATGGCCAGCACCGCGGCGATTGCGACCCGCTGCCGGTCGCCCCCGGAGAGCGTCGAGAGCCGCCGTTCGCGCAGGTGTTCCAGCCCGAGTTGGCCCAGCAGCCGTTCGAGCCGGGCCAGCATTTCGGCGCGCGGGATGCCCTGCTGCTCCATGCCGAACGCGATTTCGTCGTCGACGGTGTCCGCGATGCCCTGCGCTTCTGGTTCCTGGAAGACGAGGCCGGCCACTCGCGCCATATCGCGCGCGGGCACGCGTGACGGCTCTCGGCCCATGACCGAGACTCTGCCGGACAGCTTGCCACCGTGGAATTGCGGCGCGAGCCCGTTGCAGAGCCGCAGGAATGTCGATTTTCCGCCCGCCGACGGTCCCGCGAGCAACGCGAACGACCCGGCCGGGATCTCGGCATAGGCGTCGGCGATTGCCGGGAGCTCCTGCCGCGGGAACGAGTAGGTCACGCTGGAGAAGGTCACCGCCATGCCGGTTCCGCCTCTTCTACGACCGGTCGCGCGGGTTCGGGCGTATTCGCCGGGAGCAGCATGAGTACGAAGGCCGGCCAGGCGCAGCAGACCATCAGGGCCGCGCCGATGGGCGTGAAACCGGGTACCGGCAGGTCGGCGAATGGGTTGTAGTTCAGTCCGAAGGCGCCCACCTGGCGCGCGACGAAGACAGTGAAGGCGAGGCTGAGCGAACCGGCCGTCAGGACCCGGTCGAAGAGCGGAAATGGCTCGTCGCGCAGGCGGGTGCGCCGCCCCTGGCCGCTCGCCAGCCTGCCCCAGAGCACGAGACTCGCGACCGCAGCCGCGAAAAGCAGCCCGGCGAGCACGCGCCATTCGAGCGCGTAGAACCAGAGCCACATGCCCGTGAGGATGAGCGGCGCCGGCAGCAACGCCGCCAGCCGCATCTGTCGCGTCGGTTGCGTCTCCTGGCTGGCGACGCCGCGCGCTTCCATCGCCTCGGCCAGCCGCATCGACCGTTCGAGCCCGCCGATGACTGCCGGGACGACGAGCCCGGGCACCTGCCGGAGCCGCGTCGGCGCCCCGCGCAGCGCCTGCATTTCGCGGATGCGGCGGAGGTCTTCGATGCTCGCGGGCAGCAGCGAGAGGCCGATGGTGATGACCAGCCCGAGGTGGAAAACGGCCGCCGGGGCCGCCCGCACGAGTTTCTGGACGCTGACGGCGGCGCTGAAGACGGCGAACCCGAGGAAGACCGAGAACGCCGCCAGCGCCCGGATGATGGCCGCCGCGAACGATTCGAGCGTCACCGGCCCGCCCAGTCGCAAGCCGCCGAGCCAGTCCGGAAAGCGCGGCCCGGGGATGGTGAAGATGACGTGCGATCCGTAGGTGCCGTTGATCGTGGCGACGAGGATGGCGAGCGCGAGCATGATGACGCCGAAGGTCGCCATCGCCTTCAGGCCGGCCGTGCCGATGCCGTCTTTTGGCGCCACCACCCCGACGAGCACGATGCTGAGCAGGACGAGGACCAGGTACAGCGGGTTGGTGGTGGTCAACGCGACGACCATCACCGTGGTCACCCATGCCATCCAGGCATAGCTATGCATGGACCGTTGGCCCGGGTGCGCCGTCCGCTGTCCTGGTCCGGACATCTACTTGCGCCGGCTCGCGGCGGCCATGCCAGCGCCACCAGCGGCGAGGGCGAGGAGCGCGAGGGCCATGTACGGCACGCCCGAATCGTCGCCGTCTGCGTTGCTGCCACTGCCCGTCCTGGGGGCGAGCGGGGTTCGTGTGGCAGCGACGGTCGCGCGCGGGGTGCTGGTGCGAGTCGCGGTTGCGACTGCCGTGGTCGTGCGAGTTGCCGTGGCGATTGGCGTCGCGGTTGCTGGCGTCGCGGTCGATGGCGGGGGCGCCGCCTGGATCGGGGTCACCGGGGCGTTGCAAAACGTCCGCCCGGCGAGCGCCGGGAGTGCCTGGTTCGAAGCATAGGCCGGGTCGAAGCCGGGGAAACTGCCGTCCGCCTGCTGCTGCGAGACGATGAATGCGACAGGATTGACGCCGCCGGCCGTGTACTCGGCCGATTCCGGCGAGATGCCCAGCGCGAGCAGCGCCTGGACCACGAACGCCGTCGAGTTCGCGTTCGATGCGGTCGGGTCGAAGCCCCAGCCGCCGTCGCTGCCCTGGCTCGACTTGAGATAAGCCAGCGCCTTCACGATCGTCGCATCATTCGCGGGGATGCCGGAGGCCTCGAGCGCCTGGATGGCGAGGGCCGTCGTATCCGGGTCCGGCGTGCCGCCGAAGCCCCAGCCACCTGCCGTAAGCTGCGTGCCGCGAAGGGCGAGAATGGCGCTATTCGGCACATTGTTGCCGGTGCAGGCGAGCCCGAGCATCGCAAGCGACTGGCTGAAATCGTCCGCCGCGTAGAGGCCCGTCGCGGGGACATACCCGTCATTGATGACCGCGACCAGGTTCGTTCCGTTGACGTTCTTCGGCTCGAGACCGCTCGCGCGGGCAGCGAGGGCCGCCTTTGCCGCTTCGGCCGGGGTGTCGGCGTCGGCAGCCTTCGCCTCGAGGAAATCGACCGGCGAGTTGCCGTTCACCTGGACGGTCCGGACGTCGATTCCGGCGGCGCGGAGGGCGAAGATCGCGTCGTAGGATTGACCGTCGCCGAACCCGCCGAAGCCGCCATCGGGCTGTTGGGTGGTGCGAATGTAAGCGGCCGTTCTCGCGACCGCGGTAGTTTCCGGGAGGGCAGCCGAGGCGGCCAGCACCGGCACGGCGCTCAACGCCGCCAGAGTAATAAGGACAAATTTGCGCATGGTTATCGTTCCCCGCATGGTGCGCCGAAGCGCATTTCTGGCTGTACAAAGCGCGGCGGGAAACAGAAAACCCGCCTGCGCGGCGGGTTAGTCGGTTCGAATCATTCGAAGTACCGTCCCTTTCTCGCGAAGGATTTCGGTTGCAGGCGGGTTATCTGGCTTGGGCTCGAAGGGAGCCTTCACAGTTGCGGGACAGCGCCGGAATTGAACCGGCTTCCCCCGTGACCCTGCATATGTGTGCTGTTGTCTCCGTAAGACTGCGACTTTCCGAATTCTTAGTCAACCGGCCGAGGAAGGGTGCGCGTGCTACTGGATGGGCAGAATGAAGTCCGCGGCTGGGATCGCGGCGAGGCGCGTCGCCATTCCGGCCATCACGTAGTCCATGAACACAATTTTTCCGCCGTCGATGTGAATCAGGCGGTCGGGGGCCGCTACGAGGACGTAGCTTCCCGAAGGAAGGCCGGGAACCGTTGGCGAATATGGGCGTGGGATGGCCTTGAACACGCCCGTTATCGTCGTCACCTGCACGAGATTCGTGACCACCCCGTCTGCATCGAATGACCAGCCGAGCGACGGGCCGAGTGACGGAAAGGCCTGCACGATGGTCCCGGCGGCGACTCCTGCCGGGCATTGCGGCGGACCCCCGAGGCCGGTCAGGGTCGTACACGGCTCGGAGGTCATCGCGACGAAGGTGCGAATTTTTGCTGCATCGCCCGAAAGGATCGCAGCCATGATTGCATCGACTTCGGCGACCCCGGTCGTGCGATTGGCGGTGGGCGTCGCCGCGGGAGTTGCTGCAGTGGCTGTCGCCGGCGGTTGGGTGGCCGAGACGGCCGCTGTCGGCGAGGCTTCCGTCGCGGTGGTTGGGGAGGCCGGAGGCACGGTTATCGCAACGGTCGGAGTCGCGTCAGGCCCGTCGCCGCAGGCCGAGAAGAGGCCAATCGCGGCGGCTGAGGCGAGCACGATGGCGAGCACCTTCGCTTGCGGTCTTGAGTTGAGGCTGCGGGAACGCTGCCCCGTGAGATGGCAAAAATGCTTCATACATAAAGCGTACGCGTTCTGGTCTGTTCGCAAATAGTGAACGCAGAACCTCGTGGTGCATCACACCCGGCAGGCAAGGCAGTCTTCCTGGCTGGCACTCGTCCCGGACATCGCGTAGCTTCTCGGCCATGCACGCTTTCCGATTCGGCGCTTCGATCTCCAGTGCTCCCTCGCTCAACGAATGGCTCGCCCGGGTCCGAGAGGCCGAAGCGCTCGGCTTCGATACCGTCTCCGTCGCCGACCACGTCGGTGAGCTCTTCCCGCCCTTCGAAGCGC
>JBBSKE010000338.1:0-4540 GCA_038256595.1 Tepidiformales bacterium
CAGTCGCGCTTCTTCGAAGCCGTGGGCACCACTGGAGGAAACGCGACCGCCTTAGGGAGCGTGTCCCAGCGTGAGTCCACACCCAAGTTCCGCCCGCCGCGATCCTCCCGCCTGCACGACGCTCGCAGATCGCGAACATGGGTGCGGATCGCCGCCGGCCACGCACTCCTTACGGCAGTCGCGCTTCTTCGAAGCCGTGGGCACTCTAGCCAGGTTGTTGGGCTTCGAAACAGCACTTGACAGTGTCGGTCGCTGCGTCACCGTCGGGGATTGGGTGATGGCGGCCGAGGTTGGCGTTGGTCACGCTGGCACGCACCGCCTGGGCGCGAGCGGTTCTGTCGGCGTTGCGTGCCCGGCGACGAATCAAACCCGGATTTGGCATTTTGGCGAACCCGAATCAGCCTCACCGCGTAGAATGCGGCAAATCACCCAGCCTGGAGGCACCGTGGAATACAAGACGCTCATCTACGAAGTGGAAAACGGACGCGCCCGCATCATCTTCAACCGGCCAGAGAAGCTGAACGCCCTCTCCGGCGAGTTGCAGGTCGAACTGAACGAAGCCCTCTGGGAGGCGGACGCCGACAACAACGTCCACGTCGTCATCCTCAAGGGCAACGGCCGCGCTTTCAGCGCTGGATATGACCTGTCGCCGATGGCCCGCAGGCCGGCGACCGAGCCGGAATCCACGGATGGCTACACCGCCGTTTATCGTGGCCGGGCCAGCTTCGACGACGACGCCTGGAACCTGGAGAAGGCCCAGCGGCTGCGCATGGCGATCTTCGACATGCACAAGCCGGTCATCGCCCAGATCCATGGCTTCTGCCTCGCCGGTGGCACCGACATCGCGCTCCTCTGCGACTTGATCGTCGCGGCCGACGACACGCGCATTGGCTTTCCGCCGGCTCGTGCTATGGGCGCGCTGCCGAACAGCATGTGGATCTACCACTGCGGCCCGCAGTGGGCGAAGCGCATGTTCCTCACCGGGGACAGCATCACGGGCGCAGATGCTGCCAAGATCGGCCTCGTCTACAAGTCGGTGCCGGCAGACCTGCTCGAGAAGGAAGTCGAGGGCCTGGCCGACCGCATGGCGATGATCGATACGGAACTGCTCTCCGCGAATAAGCGCATCGTCAACCTGCAGCTAGAGATCATGGGTGCGCGCACCACCCAGCGGCTCGCGGCCGAGAACGATGCCCGTGCCCATCTCGCGCCAAGCGTGAAGGAGTTCAGCCGGATCGCTGGCGAACAGGGCCTGAAATCCGCGCTGGCCTGGCGCGACTCGAAGTTCGGCGACCAGCTCGCGCGAGTCGACAAGCCGGAGATTCGCGACGAGACCGGCTGGGTACGGGACTAGCGGCTTAGCTCCTAGCGCCTAGCAGAACATTGATGAATATCGGCCCGGGCTGCCTACCACTGCAGCCCGGGCCATTTTTGTGTGTAAACCGCCGGTGCAATGGTCGTAAATCTTAGTACGTTGGTCAAAAGACGCGAGACAAAAAGAATCGCGTTTCGGCATAATCTCGGCGCGCTGCGGGCTCCGCAGGCGCGGAGGTGAAAGTGAGGTTATGTCGGACTACAACAGACTCATCGCACGCATCATCACACGACTCAATCCCGAAGCCTGGGATGCCATCAATCCCCATGGTCCTGCCTACGGCGCGATTATGGGACCGTTCCCGGAACCGTGGAGACTCCTCGCCGAACCTGATCGGTGGGTGATTGGTAGCCAGGTGGCGGGACCATTCCCACAGCCCTGGCGCTCGCCGGCCAGTCAGCGGTGGGACCGATTGTCTGCAGTCGCGCTTAACCCGCAGCCGCTGCCGCCAAAAGAGCGATTCGCCGTCGCAATCACTGACGCGATGCTTTCCCAGGTGGTTGCCCTCGCGAACGAGGCAGCACTTGGTGGCGACTCCGAACGCGGCCTAAGGCGAGCGTTCATGTTGCTCCAGGAGTGGGATGAGCTCTGTCCGCGCTGGCCGAAATGGCCCAGGACCTGGCCGCCGCCTCCCGACCCGCCGGATTGGTTCAAGGACGAGATGTCGCCGGTCGCGCACTTTCTCGCGGCTACGCGGGTGCTCGCAGCGGCAGACGCGGTCTACGACGAATCGATCGCATCGTCCCTCGCGGAGATTGGCAACCGGCAGTTCGAACAGGCGCTCTCGCGCATGGGCTGAACGGACACTGGTGCGACGGCGCCGCTGTGCCCAGCGGTGGCAATCCCAAAGGGCCGCGCAACAGTCCTGGGCTGGCCGGCCACGTTACAGATAAGCCCGGGACACTGAGTGTCCCGGGCTTATCGTCGGTGCCTATAGAACGAGCGCTGGTCGGCCAACGGCTGAGGGCCAACAGCCAGGACCCTAATCGTAGAAGGCGATCGGCTCGGCGGTTTCCCAGTAGTTGTTGAGTTTGCCTTCGGCAAGTCCGCGGCCGGGATGGAAGCGGCCCTTGTGCATCTGCTGCATCATCTGCTCGGTGGTTTCGAGGTGCTCTTCGAAGACGGCGCAGAAGTAGCCGATGCCCTGGGTCGAATGGCAGTCGGAACCGCCCGTCCCCGGCTTGCCGAGGATCTTCGCAACCTGCAGGGCGAAGTAGTTTTCGCGGGGCGTGTTGCAGCCGTTGAGCACTTCGATGCCGTGGACGAGCTGGAAGACCGGAAGTTTCGCGGCCTCTTCGGGCTGCAGGTTGAACGGTTCCTTGCCCTCGCGCTTGAAATGCACGGGGTCGAAGAAGTGCCGGAAGGGGTGGGCGACGGTGATGAAGGCGCCCTGCTCGTCGGCCACTTCGCGCAGCTTGGAGAGCTTGCGAATGCCCATGACGTAGCTCTTCAGGCCCACCACAATGATGTGGCCCATATCGGTCGAGACTTCCATGCCGTTGTTGACGAAGATGTGGTCGTGCTTCTTGCGAAACGGGGAGAGATCCCACTGTTCCCACATGCGGTCGTGTTCAGTGATGTTCACGCCCGTGAGGCCGACGCGCGTAGCCTCGGCAATCAGATCGTCAGGGTTAAGCATGGAGTCCGACGCGCCCTTCGTCGTATGCATGTGCATGTCGATGATGGTGCCCGGCACGTGCGCCTCCAGTTGTTTTGACTATGCGAGAGATTCGCCACATCGAGGATGCGTGAGGAGGGAGTTACAGGCTACGAGCGGGGTTCGGGTTAGGCTGTTGGCCGTACATCCCCCTCGTGGCCTGCACCGAAGAGCAAACGGAACACCTCGCCAAGGCGCGCGCTCAAGGCGATCCTCCAACGGGACTAACGTTGGGTCTCTGCCCGGCTTCTCCGCCTTCGATCTACGCCTCGAATTGCAACTTTCGGCTGACGACGGCGCCTCCCCGATAAGCCACAGTTGAGTTGCACCGCGGATTCAAGGCGCGGGCGACGAAGGAGGCAGCGATGACCATGTCTGCTGGCCAGGACCGAGATGCAGCGAACCCCAGCTGCACCAGCCCCTTCTGCAGGGGCACCTCGACCTGCGCCAGGCCGACCGGTCGGAGTGCCTGACGCCTACGTTCGAAAGCGGCAGCGTCACAAGCCCTAACGGACCGCTCGCCGACCCAATCCACCCTCCACGAAGTCGTCCTGCACACATCCGGGACCTCGGCCTGCCGATGGTCTCGATTCGGCGCCTGCCCCCAACCAACCCAATCGAACCAGGAGAAGGTCAGTCATGATCGAAGTTAGTGATGTCACAAAGCAGTATGGAGATACGGTCGCCGTCGACCACCTCTCGTTCGCCGTGAAGCCCGGCATTGTGACCGGCTTCCTGGGCCCAAACGGGGCTGGCAAGACCACCACGATGCGCATGATCCTCGGCCTGGACACCCCGACGAGCGGCCAGGTCACCGTCAACGGCCGCTCGTACCGGGACATCGCAGCGCCGATGCACGCGGTAGGTGCACTTCTGGACGCGAAGGCTGCATTTGGCGGTCACACCGCCCACCAACATCTGCGCTGGCTCGCCCGGGCCGGCGGAATCCCGGACCGGCGAGTCGGGGAGGTGCTCGATATCGTCGGTCTCTCGGATGTTGCCGGGAGGCGCGTCGGCGGGTTCTCGTTGGGGATGTACCAACGTCTGGGCATCGCGGCTGCCCTGCTGGGCGACCCGCGCACGCTGATCTTCGACGAGCCCGTGAACGGCCTCGACCCGGAGGGCATCCGCTGGATTCGGAGCTTCCTTCAGGGGATGGCCGCTGAAGGCCGGACGATCCTCCTCTCCAGCCACCTCATGAGCGAGATGGAAGAGACGGCGGACCACATCATCGTGATTGGCCGCGGACGGCTCATCGACGACGAGAGCATCGACGCCTTCACGCAACGCAGCCGGAGCAACCACGTCCGCGTAGTTTCGCCGAATGGTATGGAACTGGCCCCACTGCTGGAGCGAGCGGGCGCGACAATCGCGTTCGCGGACGGTGCGCTCATCGTGACGGGCATCGAAGCCTCGCAAATCGGCAGCATCGCCGCTGCGAACGGGATCGAAGTCCACGAACTCGCGTCCCGCCGGGCGAGCCTCGAGGCCGCGTTCATGGAGCTCAC
>JBBSKE010000339.1:0-4538 GCA_038256595.1 Tepidiformales bacterium
GACAACCACCTGGTGCGTCGCGCCGATGGCAAGCCCGACCTCCTTTATATCGACCTCCACCTGGTCCATGAGGTGACTTCGCCCCAGGCCTTCGAGAGCCTGCGCCTGGCCGGCCGCAAAGTGCGCCGCCCGGACCTCACGCTCGCGACCGTCGACCACAACGTGCCGACCATCGACCGCGAGAAGCCGTGGACCGACCCGCTTTCGATCCAGCAGGTCGAGACACTTCGCCAGAACACCGAAGACTTCGGCGTGCCCTACTACGGCGTCGGCGACGTTCGCCAGGGCATCGTCCACGTCATCGGGCCTGAGCAGGGGTACACCCAGCCGGGCATGACCATCGTTTGCGGCGACAGCCACACGTCGACCCATGGCGCCTTCGGGGCGCTCGCGTTCGGCATCGGCACCTCCGAAGTCGAGCACGTGCTGGCAACCCAGACGCTCTCCCAGGCGACGCCGAAGACGATGTCGATCGAAGTGAACGGTAAACTGCTCCCCGGCGTGACCGCCAAGGACGTGACGCTCGCCATTATTCGGAAGATCGGCGTCAGCGGCGGCGTTGGCCACGTGGCCGAATACCGCGGCGACGTGATCAAGGCGTTCTCGATGGAAGGGCGGATGACGCTCTGCAACATGTCGATCGAGGGTGGCGCGCGCGCTGGCCTCGTCGCCCCGGACGATACGACCTTCTCCTATATGGAAGGTCGCCCGCAGGTGCCGAAGGGCGCCGACTGGGAGCGCGCCGTCGACCACTGGAAGAGCCTCGTCGGCGACGACGACGCGGTTTTCGACACCACCGTCGTCCTCCAGGGCGAAGAGATCGAACCGTGCGTGACCTGGGGCACGACCCCGGCACAGAGCGTGAACGTCAGCGGCCGCGTGCCGGACCCGGCGGATGCGGCGAACCCGCAGGCTGCCGAGCTGGCCGAACGCTCGCTGACCTACATGGGCCTCAAGGCTGGCACTGCCATCCAGGACATCTCGCTCGACCGCATTTTCATCGGTTCGTGCACGAATTCGCGCATCGAAGACCTCCGCGCTGCCGCCGAAGTGGTGCGCGGCAAGACGGTTGCGAAGACGCTGAAGGCGATGGTCGTCCCGGGCTCCGGGCTCGTGAAGGCCCAGGCGGAGCAGGAAGGCCTCGACATCATCTTCCGCGACGCCGGGTTCGAATGGCGCGATGCCGGCTGCTCGATGTGCCTGGGCATGAACCCGGACATCCTGCTCCCGGGCGAACGCTGCGCCTCGACCTCGAACCGCAACTTCGAAGGCCGCCAGGGCCGCGGAGGCCGCACGCACCTCGTGAGCCCGCAGATGGCGGCAGCAGCGGCGATCGCGGGGCACTTTGTGGACATTCGCACCTGGTCGTGAAGCGGCTAGTTGCTAGTTGCTAGTTGGGATTTTGTTCCAGCGCCAATCAACGTCAATGACCATGTCTTCGAATCAACCAGAAGTGACGCTAGTAACTAGGAGCTAGTAACTAGCAACTCCCCGGAGGGGTCATGCAGAAATTTGAAACTGTCAAAAGCAATGCCATTCCCCTGAATCGCGCGGATGTCGATACGGACCAGATCATCCCGGCGCAGTATTTGAAGCGGATTGAGCGCACTGGATTCGGCGAATTTGCGTTCGAACAGTGGCGCAAGGACCCGGATTTTGTGCTGAACAACCCGGCCTATGAGGGCGCGGAGATTCTCGTTGCGGGGCCGAACTTTGGTTGTGGCTCTTCGCGCGAACATGCCCCGTGGGCGCTCGAAGGGCTGGGGGTGAAGGCGATTATTGCGCCGAGCTTCGCCGACATTTTCCGCAATAACTGCGCGAAGATTGGCCTGCTCACGATCACCCTGCCGCAGGACGACATCAACCACCTCATCGCGCGGGCTGAAGAGTTGCCGAACGCGGAGATCGTGGTCGACCTGCAGACGCAGTCGGTTGCATCCGCCGATGGCTCGTTTATGCGCTCGTTCACCATCGACCCGTTCGTGAAGAACTGCCTGCTCGAAGGGCTCGACGACATCGGCCTGACGCTCAAGGAGGAGGAGGTCATCACGGCCTTCGAGTCGACTCGCGATGCCGCCATCTACCCGACGACGGCGAACTAGGTGACGCGCGGCGAGCGCCCTCGTCCATCGCTTGGGGCCGTGTTCTCCAACTGGAGCGACTACGACGCCAGCGTCCAGGCGAAGATGCGGCTCGGCCTGAAGAACTACTGGCGGCGGGTGCAGCTGCGCGCGAATTGCTGCGGCAACGACGGCGAACCCGGGTGCTGACAGGTCCAGCGGCCGCCCCGTGAGGGCGGCGACGACGCGGATACCCAGTCCTGACCGGGTGATGGCGGCTCGACAGCGCGCGAGCGGGCCGGGAGACTGAGCCGATGGCGAAACGAGCTTCGGCGGCGGATCTGCGACGGGTGGCCGACCGGCTGCGAGCGCTGCGTTCGGACCCGGCCAGTCAGCGCGAATACGCGGCCGAACTCCTCGACCAGGGCGACCTCGGGGAGCTGCTGCCGCAGGTGCTGGCGGCGCTCGGACCGCCGTTCGACCCCCTGATCCGGCCGGCACTGGTCGCGCGGTACGTCGCGTTCGATACGAATCGGCGCAACGATCCCGGGGCTTACAACCGCGCGCGACTGCTCGCCGCACTGGCGCCAATCGCCACCAGCGATGACCTCGACCTCTTCGTCAGCGCCGCCCAGCGCGAGGAGAAGTCGATGCAGGAGCCGAACGGTCCGAGTGCCCTGCGAGCGGCGGGACTCGCCGGACTCGAGCAACTCGACCCGCAATCGGCGCTCTTTCACGCCATGCGCCTGCTCGCCGACGCGGAGAAGACGCTGGAGATGACCGGCGAGCCTGCGGTCACGGCCGTGCGCGTGCTGGCGAATCTCGGGCAGGAGAACGTGCTCTACTACCACGCGCTCACGGCCGGCCGGATGGCGAACTCGGAGGCGCTGGGCGAGGCGATTCGCTCGCTCGTGAACCTGCGGCCGGCGGCAATCGACGATGCGATCGAACGGTTCGGCGCCAACCTGGACGATGTGGTCGCCGCGGGTGCTTGTGACCTCGCACTCGCCGCGGGGCCAACCAAGGTGGCTGTGCGCTACGTTCGCGGCGTGCTCGAATCCGAACGGCACGACCTCGCGGGCTACCTGATGATGGCTATCGCCGCCACTCGCAAGCCCGCGTGGCTCGACCTGCTCTACGCGCGCGCCGATGCGGAGACGAATCGCACGCGCATGGAGATGCTCATCCCGGCGCTCAAGGCGGTGGTCGGCGACCCGCGCGCGAAGGCTGCACAGGATGTTGCCGAATACCGCCTCGGCAGCCTCAGCGGGAGAGGAGGCCCGGCAACACCGGACGACGACGCGGACTACGCGGACGCGACCAGCGGCGACGACGACGAGTGATTACGACCCGTTTAGACGGTGGCGAAGCTGCCGATTCGCTCCATGTTCGCCAGCGTCGCGAGGCAGGCACGCGCGGCTTCACGGCCTTTGACGTTGAAGTGCGACGTGAAGAAGGCGTAGTGCTCGTCGCTCTCGTGAAAGTTCAGCGGCGTGAGGACGACCGAGAGGATCGGCACTTCGGTCTCGAGCTGGACCTGCATGATGCCGTCGATGACTGCCGAGGCGACGAAATCGTGGCGGTAGATGCCGCCGTTCACGATCAGGCCGGCGGCGACGATGATGGCGTACTTGCCGGAGCGCGCGAGGAGCTTCGCCTGGAGTGGGATTTCGAGGCTGCCGGGCACGTCGAAATAGTCGATGCGGTCGGCGGAGACGCCGTTCGCGGCCAGTTCGTCAACGAACGCGAACTTCGCGCGCTCGACAATCTCACCGTGCCAGCCGGCGGAGATGAAGGCGATGCGGCCGCTCGGGGCCGGGCGTTCGAGGGTTGCGGTGGATTGGGCGGTTGCAGACATGTGTTTTCTCCCGGGTGCTGAATTGTCCCGGGCGCGAAACACCGCGGCGCCGCCGTTGGACACGGCGACGCTGGCGTTCTCTCCCATCCGGACTCTGACCGTCGGCTTCGGAATCACACCGAATCTGCTAACCCACGGCGGACCGTGGGCGCTCGCGGGCTGACGCGAACGAGTCGCGCTCACCGCCGGTGGGGAATTTCACCCCGCCCCGAGAACATGGGCGCATTCTAAGCAGGGATGGGATTGTTTGTCACGAGCGAAATATGTGGTGAGGCGAACCTGATGAAGCGCGACTGCCCTAAGGAGCGCGTCCCAGTGAGTTGCGGCACTCCGGGTTCGCGATCGGGGACCTGGTCTGCCCGTGCGGCGTGGTGGGCTGACGGTGACCCTGGGTGCAGCGACATGCCATCGTGCGTCCAATGTCGATGGAGACGCGGCCGATAGGCGCTCGCGTGATGCTTCTGATATAGTCCGGATGTTTAGCAACATGGAAAAACCTGGGTTCTGGAGCCCGCTCGGAAGGTTTACCTGGCGCCAAATTCGTCGGGATCCGAGCATGCGACCAGGTCCCTGACCCTACAGAGAGTTCACCTGAAAAAAGCATTTGAAAGAGAGGCAGC
>JBBSKE010000340.1:0-4530 GCA_038256595.1 Tepidiformales bacterium
ACGGGCAAGCCGATCGACGCGAAAACGGCGCTCGACTGGGGCCTCGTGAACGAAGTCGTCCCGCTGGACCAGCTGATTCCGACGGCCGAGCGCTGGGCGAACGAGATCATGGCCTGTTCGCCGCTCTCGATTCGCGCCTCGAAAGAATCCTCGATGAAGGGCCTCGAAATGGGGCTCGAAGAAGCGATGAGGACGCGCTTCCCGGCCGCCGCGACGCTGATGGACTCCGAAGACCGGATCGAGGGCCCGCGCGCCTTTGCCGAAAAGCGCGAACCGCAGTGGAAGGGCCGCTAATCGCGTTCGCGCCTGTATAGTGCGTCTCTATTAAGGAAGGACGGAACCATGACCGCTCAAGGAGCTATTGTCGGCCTCGGCATCACTGAAATGACTCGCTCGCCCATCGGCGACAACATGACGCTCGCCGCCCGGGCGATTAAACTCGCGCTCGAAGACGCGGGGCTGCAGAAATCCGACCTGGACGGCCTGCTCGTAAACGCCGGCTCGACCGGCGCCACCTGGAACCAGCTCGGCCTCCAGACCGCGATGGGACTGCGCAACCTCAAGCTCATGAACCACATGAACGCCGCCGGTTCGACCGCTGGCCAGATGGTTCACTACGCCGCCATGGCCATCCAGGCCGGGCTATGCACTACCGTCGCCTGTGTTTTCGCAGACGCCCCACTGATGGCCGGACAGTCTGCGGGGAGCGCCTATGCTCGCCCGCGTGGCGGTACGTTCGGCCTCTCCGCGATCACGTCTGGCGCCGCGTACGGCTTCGCCGGTGCGAACACGGCCTACGCGCTCGCCGCCCGCCGCCACATGGCCCACTTCGGCACCACCAACGACCACCTCGGCGCGATCGCCATTTCGAACCGCAAGTGGGCAGCGATGAATCCGCGCGCGATCAAGCGGGACATCCTCACGATGGAGGACTACCACAACTCGCGCTGGATCGCGGAGCCGTTCCACCTGCTCGACTGCACGATGGTGAATAACGGCGCTATCGCCGTGATCGTCACGAGCGCCGACCGCGCCGCTGACATCACCTCAAAGCCCGCGTACATCGTAGGCATGGGACAGGGCCATCCTGGCAACCCAAGGCGCGACGAATACGAAAACGAGATCCACACCGGCGCGGCCATCGCCAAGGAGACCGCCTACAAAATGGCAGGCATCGAGGCCAAGGACGTCAACGTCTGCGAGCTGTACGACTGCTACACCTACACGACCCTCGTCACGCTCGAGGACTATGGCTTCTGCAAGAAGGGTGAAGGCGGAGACTTCGTCTCTGACGGCAAGCTCGAACCCGGCGGCTCCCTGCCGACGAACACGGGCGGCGGCGAACTCTCCGGCTACTACATGTGGGGCATGACGCCGCTCTCCGAGGGCGTCATCCAGGCGCGCGGCGACGCCGGCGAACGCCAGGTCGAAAAGCACGACGTCGTTCTCGTGAGCATGCAGGGCGGAATCCTCGACTATCACGCGACGCTCGTTCTCAGCCCGCATCGCTCGCTCAACTAGCCGGACACGAAAAGGAGTACACCATGAGTGCAGCACCAGTCGCGCCCGCGAGCGCGAAGCCGATGCCCACACCGGACGAGACATCGCAGCCGTTCTTCGATGCCGCTGATCGGGGCGTCCTGCTCCTCCAGAAGTGCAACGATTGCAGCGCCTGGCTGGCGCCCGACGCGAAACTCTGCAGCGAGTGTCTCTCCGAGTCGCTCGACTGGGCGGAAGCGTCCGGGAAGGCGACCTTGTTTACCTTCGCCGTCGTCCACCAGCGGATCCCGGGCTGGGAGGAGGACACGCCCTACAACGTGTCTGTCGTCCAGCTCGATGAAGGCACGCGGATGACCACGCACCTCATCGGATGCGACAACGACGACATACGCGTCGGCATGCCGGTGGTCGTCGATTTCGTCGATTGCGGCAACGGAACGAAGATCCCGAAGTTCCGCCCGGCCTGATCTGATGCGGATGCGGCTGCCGATCATTCCCCTCCGATCGGCAGCCGCGCCCGGCTCGCGACACCGAATTTGCTCCCGAGCGTGACGATGGGGCCGGAATGGGTGAAGCTGTACCAACCCCAGCAGAACCAGGCGGAGACCAATGGCTATTTTCGAACGCATCCCGGCGGGCACGGCGCCTGCCCGTCCTACCACGACCACCCCTTCAGCCATGCAATCGCGGATGCGCCAATTCGAAAGCTACGCAACGGATGTCGGGGCTGGCGAAGTTGGCGTGCTCGAGCCGGAGAACACCGAGACGACCCGCGCGCTGGCGATGCGCCTGAGCCGGGCAGCGACGCGGCTCGGCTGCGAGATCGAATCCTGGCCCTCGGACGGGAAGCTCTACTTCCGCGTCGAATCCGCGAAGAAGGCCACCGCCGCCAAGATGGAACTCGGCAAGAAGCCCTCCGCCAAGCGCTAAAGCACCGGTACAAAGTCGACGCCTTCCTGCGCCTCTATGACTCCTGGTGATGTTTTGCATCGGGGGAGGAATGATCGTAGCTGTTCGGTAGAGTAGCGGCATGGCACCGCACCGGACACCACCATCGCAACGACACGCGCGCGTTGACTGCTCGCCAGCGGGATGTGCTCGCGCTCGTTGCGGTGGGCAAGACGAACATCGAGATCGCAGACGAGCTGGGCATCGGGTTCGAAAGCGTGAAGACGCATGTCAGCGAGATTCTCGCGCGCCTCGAGGTCGAATCGCGCGAGGAGGCGGGCGCGGCCTGGCGGGCGGACCAGGGCCTCCTTTCGCGCCTGCGCCGGACGGCGACGGGCTTCGCCATGACCGGCCTCGGCAAGGTCGCGACCGGCGCGGTGGCAGCTATCGTGCTGGTGGCCGGTGCTTCGGCTGTGATCTACGTGACGACCGGCGGCGATGATCCTGGCGAATCGACGCCGCCATCGACGCTCGCGCTGGCCGATCCCGTGCCTGCCGGGTCACAGCCGGGCGCGAAAACCGACTGGCAGTATCAGCCTGGCGACATCCACGAAGCGCGGCTCGACCTGGCCGCCCGCCTCTCGGTTGATCCGCTCGAGATCCAGGCCGGGCAGATGAAGGCGGCGCACTGGGACGCCTGCATCGGCGTCTACCCGAAGGCGAACGCGGGCTGCGACCTGCCGGGAGTCCTCGGACACATGGTCGACCTCGCCGTCGCTGGCAAACTCTATCGCTACCACGTCGGATACGAACGCTTCGTCGCGATGGACTGGACGAAGGACACGATTATCGACGACGGCCAGCGCTACATGCGGAACGGCCAGGCCCAGCCGTTCCCGGACTACAGTCGCGAGCAGTCCCGCTCGATCGCGTTCGCAATGGGCGACCTCGAACTGCGCACCGGCACTCCCGTGGCCGATTGGACGCTCGTCGTCATCGAGCATCTGACCTTCGCGGATGGCTGCCTCGGTTTCGAACGCGCGAAGCCGGCTGCCTGCCGCGCCGGTGAGGTTCCCGGCGCCATCGTCGACTTCGCCCATGGCGCCGAACAGCATCGTTATCACGTCTCGCTGCAGGGCATCGTCGCGGTCGACCTCGAACCCGGGAAGGCGACGGTCGCGCCGGACCCGATCATCGTCGCGAGAACACAGGAGTTCCGCGAGCACCTCGGGAACCGCTTCTCGATAACTGCCGACCTGGTCGCGGTGAACGACTACCGGCGCGTCACGTGGGGAGATAGTTGTCTCGCCATTCGGACGGAAAAGACGCCGTGCCCGGACAGCATTGAAGTTGATGGCTTCTGGATTTCGCTTACGCCCCCTGGCTACGAGGGCCGCGACTGGACCTATCACGGACGCGAGGATGGGAGCTTCGAACTGGGCCACCCGGCTGCCGATGAGGAAACGTTTGCAGGCCGGTGGCTGCGCGAGCGGGATTGATCCGGGACTCGATCGTGCTGGGCGAAGCTGTTCTTTGCTGGGAGCGGACGGAGTAGTGAGCGTCGGTCGGCAGATCCGGGGCGGTGGGCACGCGCCCTTTGTCGGTCGCCTTACTGACGGATGGGAGGCTGTCGAGCCCCCGACAAGTTGCTCACGCAAGCCCACTCGGTTGGCTGCGTTGAGCCTGGGGACCGACCGGATCATCCGGCGGGGAATCAGCCAACGAAGACGGGCCCGTTGCCGGGCCCGTCCATCGACTCTGCAGTAAGGCCGGATTAGGCCTTCTTGCTCGTGGCGAGGTCCCAGCCGGCTCGCTCTGGCGTGCCCAGGGTGCCGTCAGCGGACTGCGGCGTATGCGTGATCTGGATCTTCGAGAAGTTGAGCGTAAATGTGTCCGTCGGCTCGTCGCCATTATCGGCGGCCTGGCTGAAGGAGGAGACCAGCAGGTTTTCCAGCTCGATCTTCAGGTATTCGTGGCTCTCCCGGCCCTCTCCGGACTTGCGAACGGTGAGGGTGGCCTTCTTAATGTGCTGACCGGAGGCGCACCTGAGGAAGAGCTGCGGTGACGCGATGTCTTCCTTTTTCACGAAGTGCATGTCCTGGAAGGTCGCTTTTCCGGCGCCGCCACCGCCACCGCCGCCGC
>JBBSKE010000341.1:0-4530 GCA_038256595.1 Tepidiformales bacterium
CTCCGCGGCCGCGCCGTAGACCGGCTGAAGCTCTCCGGCGTGCCGGCGTTCTACTGGACCTGCACCTACTTGCTCCGGGGCATCCTCTGGGTCGTTGGGCGATGGGTCGTGACCGGCCGCGAGAATCTCCCGGCAGAGGGCGCGGTGGTGCTCGTTTCGAACCACCTGAACAACGCCGACCCGCCGATCCTGAGCGCCGGCGTCGCCCAGCGGCGAGTTCGCTACCTGGCGAAGCACGAACTCTTCAAGCTGCCGTTCGGCGCCATCCCGCGGATGTACGGCGCGCTACCAATTCGACGCGGCGCGGCCGACCTCGGGGCGATGCTCGGGGCCGAGCGCATCCTGCGGCAGGGCGGCGTGCTCGGCATGTTCCCCGAGGGTACGCGCAGCCGCACCGGCTATCTCGGCACGCCGCACCCGGGGACGGCGCTCTTCGCCCTCCGCACTGGCGCGACCGTCGTGCCCTGCGCGATGACGGGCACGGAGCGGCTGCGCAACCCGCTGGTCGTGTTCACCAAGCCGCGAATCACGGTCACCATCGGCCGGCCAATCGCTGTCGAACGCGTGCGCAAGCCGAGCGAAGCGCAGATTCTCGAACTCACGGAGCGCATCTTTACAGAGATCGCAAGCATGCTTCCGGCGAAGTATCTGCCGCCGTCCTATACTGAAATGAGTTCGAAGGACAGCACAGGTGAGGCGAATGGTGGAGATCATCCGGGCGAGTGAAATGGGATTCTGCATGGGCGTGCGGCGGGCCGTGCAGATCATGGAGCATGAAGCCTCTCCCGAAATTCCCGTCTTCAGCGTCGGCGAAATCGTCCACAACCCGCATGTGGTGCGCCGCCTCGCGGACCACGGCGTAATGCAGCTCCCGGGCCCGGACGAAGTCGATGGCGACATCGGCGTCGCGACCGCTGAGCGCGTCAAGGAAGGCCGAGTGGCGATTACCGCCCACGGCGTCGGCGAGCGCGTCCTCAAGGAGCTCGAGCGCAGCGGCCTCGACATCGTCGATACCACCTGCCCGATCGTCACGCGTGCCCAGCGCTACGGCCAGAAGTTCGTGCGCGATGGCTGGCACGTCGTCATCTTCGGCGACCCCGTACACAAGGAAGTGCGCGGCATCATGGGCTGGACCCTCGATTCAAGCGGCATCTCCCAGGCCTCGATCGTCGCGAAAGCGGATATCGAGCACCTGCGCGAGTTCGTCGAGAACTTCCCCGGCGGCTTCCCGAACAAAATCGCCGTGATGGTCCAGACGACGCACAAAATGGAGGACTTCGCGAAGTTCGTTTCGAACCTCATGCTCCTCCAGCGCGACCGCAACTTCGAAATCCGCGTCGTGAACACGCTCTGCCACGCGACCACCGGCCAGCAGGAAGCGGCCGCGAGCCTCGCGCCGACGGTCGACCTGATGATCGTCGTCGGCGGCAAGAAGAGCGCGAACACCCGCCACCTGCGCGAAGTCTGCGAAGAGCAAGGCACCAAGGCCTACCAGATCGAGGGGGCCGAAGAGCTCGAAGCAGCCTGGTTCGCCGGCGTCCAGCGAGTCGGCCTGACGGCCGGCGCTTCGACCCCCGACGACTCCGTGGACGAGGTGGAAGCCCGCATCCGCGCGATCGCGGCGGCCTGAGTGCGGAGCGAATCGACTGGCGGGCTGATTACTGGCGTGCGGCGATATTCGCCCGCGTGGGACGCCGGGATCGAGGCGGGCGACACGATCCTCGCCGTCAACGGCCACACCCTGCGCGATGTCGTCGATCTGCAGTTCCACCAGGCCGGCGACGAGGTCGAGGTGCATTTTCGCAAGGCGAACGGCCTCGACGACCTCATCCTCTTCGAAAAGGAGTACGACGAAGACCTCGGGCTAGAGTTCGAACGCGCGACCTGGGACGAAGTCACGCTCTGCAACAACAACTGCTTCTTCTGCTTCCTCAAGGGGCTGCCCAAGGGCATGCGCAAGACGCTCTACATGAAGGATGACGACTACCGCCTCAGCTTCCTGCACGGCAACTTCGTCACGCTGACGAACTTGACCGAGGCGGACTGGCTTCGCCTCGAAGAGCAGCGTCTGAGCCCGTTGAACGTCTCCGTGCATGCCACGAGCCTCGAATTGCGGCGGATGATGCTCTCGAACGACTCGGCGCCAGACGTGATCGAGCAACTGAAGCGGCTGGGCGACCTCGGGCTGCGCGCCCACACCCAGATCGTGCTCTGCCCTGGTGTCAACGACGGCGCCGAACTCGACCGCTCCGTGACTGACCTGATCGCACTCTACCCGACGGTCCAGACGGTCTCGGTGGTGCCGGTTGGGGCGAGTCCGAAGCTCGAAGACTGGTCGATGGGCCACGACGGCATCGAACTCGTGCGGCCGAACGCCGAATATGCGCGCGAAATCGTCCTCCAGATTGGCCAGCTCCAGCAGGAGGCCCGCAAGCAGCACAAGGCGACCATCGTCCAGTGCAGCGACGAGTATTACGTGACTGCCGGGCTGCCGGTCCCGCCGCGCGCGAACTATGACGGCTTCCCGCAATACGAAAACGGCATCGGCATGGTGCGCACGATGCTGGACTCCTGGTCGCGGACGCGTGGCTCGATTCGCCGCAAGGGCCTGCCGCCGCACGTCGCGGGGCAGAAACTGGTCATCGGTTGCGGCATTCTCGCGGCGAATGTGCTTCGCCCGGTCGCCGAGGAATTCGCCAAAGAGACTGGCGTGCGGGTCGACGTTGTCCCGGTCACGAACACGATTTTCGGCGAACGCGTGAACGTCAGCGGGCTGCTCTGCGGGCGCGATTTCATCGACACCCTCTGCGCGCACGAAGCCGACTGTTATGTCTTACCGCGCGCCAGCCTCGACTATTTCGGCGAGAAATTCCTCGACAGCATGACCATCGCCGAGGTCGAGACTGCGCTCGGCCGGCCGGTCGCCTTCGCCTCCCAGTGGAGCGAAGTCCTGCGCATTGCGACGAAGGGCCGGCAGGTTCGACCCGGGAAGAACCAGGCCACGAACGGCGCCTTCTGGAGCGAACCGCACGCCGCTGAGGCCGATGTCGAGGTCGCAGCCGAGGTGGATTAGCTCCGAGGGCTCTTCGAAAAGGTCGACACAAAAGGGGACGGGCCACCGAATAGGTGGCCCGTCTGAAGTCATCCCTTGCGGGAGACAACTACGACTTGGCGGCCTGGGCGGGCATCGGGTTCACGAGCCCTGCGCCAATGACCGACGGGAAAACAGTGTCGAGCGCGTCGAGCGTCCAGCCACCCTCGCGGTAGATGGTCTTCTCGCGCGTGGGAATAGTCATCAGCGTGACTTCGTTGCCGCCGACGATGAAGTCGCGGCCGTTGACGTTCGCGGCCTTGTCCGTGCAGAGGAAGACGACGAGCGGCGCGACAAACTCTGGCTTGAGCGAGTCCATCTGGCTGATGGCGTCGCCGGCGGAAGTGGTGCCACCAGCGGCGGCCGAGGCACGCTCCATGGCGGCGCGGAGCTCGTCGGACATGGTCAGGCGGGTCGCGGCGCGCGGCCGAATCGCGTTTGCGGTGACGCCGTAGCGGCCGAGGTCGAGCGCGAGCGTGCGGGTTAGGCCGGTGATGCCTTCTTTGGCCGCGGCATAGTTGCCCTGGCCCATGTTCCCGAGGCCCGACTCCGAAGAGGTGTTCACGATTCGCCCGCTGCGCTGCTGGCGGAACACGAGTGAGGCGTACTTCGTAACCGTAAAATGACCCTTGAGGTGAACCGCGATACAGGAATCCCATTCCTCTTCGGACATATTGAAAATCATCCGGTCGCGGAGGATGCCGGCGTTGTTGACGAGGATGTCGAGGCGGCCGAAGGTGTCGAGCGCCTGCTTCACCATCGCCTCGCCGGCGGCCATGCTGACGACGTTGCCGTAGTTTGCAGCCGCATCGCCGCCCATCTTCTTGATCTCGGCGACCACTTCGTCGGCCGGGCTGGTGTCCCCGCCCTCGCCCGTCGCGGCGCCTCCAAAGTCGTTCACGATGACTCGGCAACCTTCCTGCGCGAGGAGGAGCGCTTCTCCACGGCCGATACCGCGTCCAGCGCCAGTAACGATTGCAACCTTGCCTTCGAGCCTGCCCGCCATACGATTCTGTCCCCTTTTCGAAGTGTGACGGCGGAGGGAGTATTTCGCCTCCGCCAAACGGTATGAACCTATCACCGGGACCGGATACAGTCAGGAATCTTCCACAGGAGCCTGCCATGGAGACCTACCGGGCCATCGTTTCGAAGCGCGATACGCGCACTTTTAGCCCAGACCCGTTCCCGGAGGAGACCGTCCACAAGATCCTCCAGGCCGGGCGCATGGCGGGCAGCGCCAAGAACGCGCAGCCGGTGCGGCTCATCGCGGTGACCGACGCCGAGATGAAGGCGAAGATTGCGGCCTGCGGGAACTTCACGCCGCACGTGCCCGGGGCGGCCCTGGTCGTCGTGATAGTGCTCGTGCCCGAATTTGGCGAAGTCGGCGCGCCGTTTTCCCTGTTCCGCGGGCCCTTCGATGCCGGGCGCTGCGCCCAGAA
>JBBSKE010000342.1:0-4520 GCA_038256595.1 Tepidiformales bacterium
GATGTTCTACTTGCCCCCACAAATGGCCGACGATACGGGCCCCGCGATGCCACTATCGCAGCGGCAGGAACACTCGGGCGAGGATACCGATCGCCTGGAGCCACAACGGCAGGTCCCTGTCCGTGGCGTGCTCATCGATCTTCCGCATGGCGAGGCCCTGGGGCGGGACGAGGCGATAGGTGGCGGCCAGCTCGCCGGTGTCAAACCAGCACCCGCCGCAGGACGCACACGTATCCAGCCAGAGCTTCCCGCGCAGGTCGCGTTGCATCGCCGCCGAGCAGCCGGGGCAGGTGAGCGTGCGCGGTGGCGCGCCGCATTTCGCACAGGCGCCATCCGGTTTGATGTGCCCGAAGCAGAGCTTGCATCTGGCTGGGCCGACGGCAGCGAGGAGCGCCGGGTGGCCCTCGTTCTCGTCCGCAACGCCGTGGGAGAGGGCGTCTTTCGCCACCCAAAACCCGTAGCACCGCGGGCAATAGCGCAACTCAGCGAGGCCGATTCGTTCGTAGCGGCGCAGCACATCGAGCGGCCGGCCATCATCGCAAACCGGGCAGGCAAGCGTCACGCCGGCAACGTCATTCGAGACAGCGTTATCCATACCTATCGGATATCGGCAGCGCACGAGCCGTGAACAGTGTCGGCAGCTCCGCTGGCCACGCCGATCGCCGCAATTCCCGCTACGGGCACGTGGGCCGTAGACTGGAGGGGTGAGTTGCGAAGATACGACTGCCGATCTACTCCGCCGGGCGGGCCACAAAATGACACCGCAGCGCCTGATGATTGTCCGCGCGCTGCGCCATGCGAAGGGCCACGTCAGCGCCGCCCAGATCGTCGATGAGGTGCGCGAATCCTACCCGTTCGTCGATGTCAGCACCGTCTACCGCACGCTCGACGTGCTCAAGCGGATGCGCCTCGCGACGGCAACGGACATGGGCCAGGGCGATGTCGTCTTCGAATGGTCGCCGGATGAGCCACACCACCACCTGATTTGCAACACCTGCCACGCCGTCCAGGAGATTTCGCACGATCTTTTCCGCGACCTCGAGGCGGCGATTAGCGGGTCGAAGGATTTCTTCCCGGACATGCTCCATTTTGCGGTTTTCGGCACCTGTCGCACTTGCCGGGAAGCGGAGGCGCGCGATGACGACGAGGCGTGAACTGATTGCCGCGCTCGCGCTCGCGGTCGGCAAGAAAAACGTGCTCTACCTGCCCGAAGACCTCGCCGTCTACGCGTTCGACGGCACCATCGAGAAGCAGACGCCGTACGCCGTCGTCCTCCCGGCGACCACAGAGGAGGTCGCGGCTGCGGTTCGCGCCTGCAACTCGCTGAAGGTGGCGATTACGCCTCGCGGCGCTGGGACCGGGCTCTCGGGCGGGGCCGTGCCTCAGAAGCGCGGCGTCGTCATCTCGACCGCGAGAATGCGCGCGATCCTCGAAATCGACCCCGAAGAGCGCATCGCGGTGGTCGAACCGGGCCTGCCGAACATCGCGCTCAGCGAGGCGGCCGCGAAATTCGGACTCTTCTACGCGCCTGACCCTTCGAGCCAGAAAGCGTGCAGCATCGGCGGAAATGTCGCCGAAAATGCCGGCGGGCCGCACTGCCTCGCCCTCGGCGTCACCCAGAACCACGTGCTCGGCATCGAAGTGGTGACCGCGGACGGCGACATCACCTGGCTTGGCGGCCGCGTCGCCGATATGCAGGGCTACGACGTGCGCGGGCTCTTCATCGGCTCCGAAGGCACGCTGGGCATCGCTACGAAAGTGGTCGTGAAGCTGCTGCCGGTACCCTCGGACGTGGTCACCCTGCTCGCGATTTTCGACACTATCGGGCAGGCCAGCCGGTCGGTTTCGGCGATTATCGGCGCGGGCATGATCCCGGCCGCCATCGAAATGATGGACGACGTGACCCTGAAGGCGGCCGAAGCGGGCCTCCAATGCGGCTACCCAGAGGACGCCGGCGCGGTGCTGCTCGTCGAATTCGATGGCCCGGCCGAACTCGTGAGCCCCCAGGCAGCGGCCGCTCGCTCGGCCTGCCTCGAAAACGGCGCACGCGAGATTCGCACCGCCGCTGACGCGAAAGAACGCGAGCGGCTCTGGCTCGGGCGCAAGGGCGCAATTGGCTCGCTCGGGCGGCTCGCGCCGAACTACTACATCCTCGACGGCGTGGTCCCGCGTTCGAAGCTGGTGGACGTGATGGAGCAGGTCGGGCGCATCGGCGATAGTTTCGGACTCGCCATTGCGAACGTCTTCCACGCCGGTGACGGCAACCTCCACCCCTGCGTGCTGTTCGACGACCGCGTCGCCGGGGCGCGCGAACGGGTGCTCGAAGCGGGCGCAGAGATCATGCGCGTCTGCGTCGATGCTGGCGGTTCGCTGAGCGGCGAGCACGGCATCGGCTTCGAAAAGCAAAGCTTCATGCCCTGGCTCTACAACGAGGCCGACCTCGAGAACATGGGACGGGTGCGCGCGACCTTTGGCAACGATGGCGAATTCAACCCCTGCAAGCTGCTCCCGGCAGGCTCCGGCTGCGGCGAGATGGCGCACCAGGAGTCGGCGATCCGGGCCGCCGGGCCAGACGCGTATGTCTAGCGCCGAAGCCCTGCGCGAACTCGCCGGCCGCGAACCGGAGTGTATTTTCGCCCCGCGCTCGCTGGAGGAGCTCCAGACCATCGTCGCCGCCGATGACGGCATGACTCTCGTGCCGGTCGGCGGTGGCACGCGGCTCGAACTGGGCCACGCTCCGAATCGCGCCTTCGCCCTGCTCGAACTTGCGGGCGCGCTGAACGGCAGCGTCGAACACGAACCCGAGGATATGACCGTCGTGGTGCCCGCGACCGCGACTATCGAGACGATCAACACGGCGATTCGCGCCTCGGGTCAGCGCCTCCCACTGGACCCGCCGCACCCTTCGCGCGCGTCCATCGGCGGGACGCTGGCGACCGGGACGAACGGTCCCCTGCGCACGCGCTACGGCCTGCCGCGCGATCTGCTCCTCGGAATGACCATCCTGCGCTCGGACGGCGAACTCGTGAAATCTGGCGGGCGCGTCGTGAAGAACGTGACCGGCTACGACATGATGCGGCTCTGGACCGGCTCGCTGGGCACGCTCGGGGTACTGGTTTCGGCCTCGCTGCGCGTGCAACCGTTCGGCGAGACGGTTGATATCGCGGTCCGCGGCCTCAAGCGCGCCGAGGCGCTGAAGATGGCGAACGCCGCCTATCTCGCCGATTGCCGCCCGGATGTCGCCGACATTATCCGCGAAAGCGATCGCTGGACGCTGCTCCTGCGCGTTCCTTCGTCGCTTGCCGACCTCGCCCGGACGGTTGCGCCGGGAACCGCCGCCGAAGAGTGGGCCGGGCTCTACCGGACGGCTCGCGACACCGGCTTCGGCCCGGGCGATGAGTTGACGATTCGGCTCGCATCTCCGCGCACGCAACTCGACGCGATGAGCGCGCAGGTGGAGTCGCTGGCGCCGAGCGGAGTCATCCTGCGGCCACTCGGGGGCGGCATGCTGGCGACGTGGACCGCCGGAGACCTGCCGCCGCTGCGCAAAGCCCTGCCCGTGTTCGACGCGCTGCGGCAGTCGCTGGCGGCTGCGGGCGGCTCGCTCGTGCTCGAACGGATGCCGAACTCGTGGCGCACGGACATCGACCCGTGGGGCGATCCGCCCGGCTCGTTCGTCATCATGCAGCGGCTGAAGGCGGCCTACGATGCGCGCGGGCGCCTCAACTCCGGGAGGTTCTGCGGTGGTATCTGAGCCGAGACACCAGTCCGAGGCGGTCATTTCGAAGGCGATTTGGCCGCGCCCGGACGAGGCTCCAGACCTCGAAGACCTGGCGAAATGCGTGCATTGCGGCCTCTGCGTGAACGCCTGCCCGACGTACGTCCTGACCGGCCTCGAGACCGAATCGCCGCGCGGCCGCATCTCGATGGCGCGCTCGATCGCCGACGGCGAGCAGCTTCTAACGCCTGCCATCCAGGACCACTGGGAGCTCTGCCTCCAGTGCCGCGCGTGCGAGGCGGTCTGCCCAAGCGGCGTCCCCTACGGCCGCATCATGGAAAGCGCCCGCGCCCAACTCGACGCCGACGCGCCGAAGGGGAAGCCGATGCGCCGCGTGCGCCGGACGCTGCTACGGAACATCGTCGCCAGGCCGAAGGTGCTCGCCGTAGCGGTTGCGCCGGGCCGCTGGCTCGCGAACTCCCAGCTGCGGCGACTCGTCCTCAAACGGGCGAGCGGCCGCCTCGGGCGATTGGGCGAAATCGAAGCGCAACTCCCGGCGAAGCAGGGCCGGCCGTTCCGCGCGGGCGATTCGATCCCGCGGGCGAAGGATACGGTCGCGCACGGGATTATGTTCACCGGCTGCATCATGGGCGAGCTCTTTGGGAACGTGCATCGCGCGACCATGCGCGTGTTCGACCGGGCGGGTCTGCCGCTCGATGCCCCGGCGGCGCAGGGCTGCTGCGGCGCCCTCCACGCGCATGACGGCGACATCGATTTCGCGCGCGAGCTGGCGACGAAGAAC
>JBBSKE010000343.1:0-4502 GCA_038256595.1 Tepidiformales bacterium
AGCGCGAGGAAGACGAAGGCGGCCATGTGCAGGGTGCCGAGGCTTGGGCGGTTCACAGGCGATCAAGCGTAACAGAGGGCGGGAGTCGAGCTAACGAGCCAACTGGTACAGGCCGACGCAAGCAAAGCAGCGCCATCGCTGCCATCCCCTGCCGGAAGAGCATCACGTTCGCGAGGGAGAAGTCAGAACATTCGCCGTGCGGCGACCGTCTTGCGGACATCGGCTCCGGCCTTGCGCGGACGGATATAATGGACGGGAGGTGATGGAATGCCAGCAACGATTGCAAAAGCGCCTGCCTTGCAGCCAGCCGGCTTCGAGCCGCTCACGGTGGATGACTGGTTCAACCTCCCCGACTCGCCGGAGCGCTATGAACTCTCGGAGGGGATGCTGATCATGGCGCCTTCCCCAGACGGCCAGCACCAGGACATCGCCGGGGCGGTCTATATCAGCTTCATGCTCGTGGGACGCCCGGAGGGAGGTTGGTCGATGATTGCGCCAACCCGGTCTCGCCCTGGCCCGTGACACGGGCTATGAACCCGATGTGCTGTATCTCACCAGGGAGCGGATGGGTCTAAGAACGCGGCGTGGGGTTGAGGGCGCGCCCGATATCGTCGTCGAGGTGCTTTCGCCGCGAACCCGGCGCTACGACCTGGGCACGAAGCTCCCGAACTATCTCGCCCACGGCGTCACCGAGGTCTGGATCATCGACCCGGCGGCGCAGACAGTCGCGGTCCACCGGGTGAACGAGGAGCCGGAAGTGGTCACCTTCGGCCAGCCGATCCCTTCGCGAGTGGTCGATGTCGGCACCGCCATGCTCGACCAACTGCCGCCACTCCCGGACGCATAGAACCACAGAATCCGAGCCGCGACAGGCATCGAGCGGCCGTCGCGACGTGGCACCAAATGCAGATCCTCCGACGATATGTGCGGCCTGAGCCCGTGCCGCTCGCCGCCAACGTGGCCGGGTTGGCGAGTCAACCGTGGTGGGCCTGCGGGCAGCGGATTCGGTGCCGAATCACCCGCCCGTTCCGTTCCCAACCCATCTCGGACACTTGGGTGAATGGTGCGACGTCTGGTTGGCTCAGGCGGGCGTGGTGGTGGTTGCTTCGACCGCGTCCTGCGCTGCTCGCGGCTCCCACTCTTCGCCGTAGGAGAACATCGCCTTGAGCACCGGCACGAACCCCCAGCCCTTGGCCGTGAGCTTGTATTCGGCGCGCGGCGGATGGTCGCTGTAGAACACGCGCTCGATCATGCCGCGTTCTTCCAGCCGCTTAAGCCGCTCGGAAAGCAGGTTCGCGCTGATGCCATCGAGCGACTGCAGGAGCGCGGAAAACTTGCGCCGCCCCCACGAGAGGTCGCGCAGCACGAGGATGGTCCACCGGTCGCCGACGACATCGAGCGTGCGGGCAACGGGGCAGTGGGCCTGGGACTCATAGGTTCTTGGCTCGGGCACTGCGTTCTCCAGTCACATAACTCTCTACGAATGACGCTCAGCTCGTCAACCGCCAGGCAATTTCGTGCCCGCTCGCGCCAAATCTCGGCTATCAGCTGCCGAAATGTTGCGTGATCGCCTGGAGTTGGCGCATGTGGTCGAGGTCGTGCACGCGCATGAAGAGCAGCCACTCGCGCCAGTTCATTTCCCCGAACTGCGAATGCGTGATCTTCAGGTGCAGATTCTCGTCGCCGGTCGCTTCGAGCACACGAGCGAGCAGCTTCTCACGCGGGGCCAGGTAGGCAGCCCAGAACGTCTCGGCCGACCCGGCCTCGGGCCGCACCTGGCCGGAGATGACGTCGCGGATGGTCTTTGGCAGTTCGCCATCATCGAGCGCCCCGGTGATGGCAGCAGCGCCGCGGTCGTTCATTTCGAGGATGTGCGTGAGCACTTCCGCGGCCGACCAGTCTTCCGCAGCCGGGCGATCGTTGAACCGCGCCGCGGGAACGGCAGCGGCGACCTCCTGCAGGGGTGCCGTATCCTTGCGGACCTTCGCCACGAGATCGGGGAGGCTGAGTTTGGCAGTCTGGGTGACGAGGTAGCTGCGAACGCGCTCGTCTTCTTCGGATCGCTGGGCCATGGGAAGCCCTCCTTTGGTCTGAGTAGACACTTCGATAGTGACTATATATTCTCCAACTCTGTTCCTGTCCAGTCGCCAGGAGTCGGGACGAAGGTCCAACTCCTCCCGGCAGACGCACAGCGAACACAGAATGATCGGAGAACAGGCATGATCAAGGTTTCCATCGGATTCGGGCCCGGCCGCGGCGGCTGGGATGAGGCGGTCAGCTACGTGCTCGAAGCGGAGCGGCTCGGCGTCGCCAGCGCCTGGTCGAGCGAGGCATGGGGCTTCGATGCGGTGACCCCGCTCGCCTACCTCGCCGCGAAGACCGAGAAGATTCGCCTTGGCACATCGATCATGCAGGCTGGCACGCGCACCCCGGCAGCGGTCGCGATGACCGCGCTGACGATGGCTTCGCTCTCGAACGGGCGCTTCACGCTCGGCCTCGGCAACAGCGGCCCGCAGGTGATCGAAGGCTGGCACGGCGTGAAGTTTGACCGCCCGCTCCAGCGTCTGCGCGAAATCGTCGAAATCGTCCGCATGGCGACCGCGGGCGAACGCGTGAGCTACCAGGGCAAGGTCTACCAGCTGCCGCTGCCCGGCGGCGAAGGTCGTGCCCTGAAGACGAGCGCACCGCCGGCCCAGGTCCCGATCTATCTCGCGACGCTCGGGCCGCGCGCCCTCGAAGTGACCGGCGAGATTGCGGACGGCTGGATCGCGTCGTCGTTCACGGCCGAGAACGCTGCGCCGCTAATCGACGCCATTCGACGCGGCGCCGAGCGTTCCGGCCGCGATTTCAGCACGCTCGACCTCCAGGCCGGGGGCGTCGTCCAGTTCGGCGATGACATGAAGCGGCTAATCGAGCCGCGCAAAGCCGGTTTCGCGTTCGAAATGGGCGCCATGGGTTCGAAGGACCACAACTTCTATAAGGATGCGTATGTCACGCAGGGGTACGAAGAGGCGCACGTCATCCAGTCGCTCTGGCTCGACCGCAAGCGCGAAGAGGCCGCCGCCGCCGTCCCGGACGACCTTGTGATCAAGGCGAATCTGCTCGGCACCGAGGCGATGGTCCGCGACCGCATCCGCGCCTACCGCGACATCGGCATCACCTCAATCAGCGCCTCGGCCGCCGGCGAAACCCTGGCCGAGCGCATCGAAACTCTCGGCCGCTTCATGAACCTCGTAACGGAAGTGAATTCAGACTAAG
Source organism: Tepidiformales bacterium (assembly GCA_038256595.1). Lineage (GTDB taxonomy): Bacteria > Chloroflexota > Dehalococcoidia > Tepidiformales > Tepidiformaceae > JBBSKE01. The sequence continues at coordinate 3,259 of JBBSKE010000343.1, forward strand.
GCCGGCTGGAGTCGAGGTGCAGCTCGACTCCAGCCCACCTTCCCCCCCGACTCGGTCGCCGTGGAACTTACAAAATTTCAGAACCGTGGGATTGTGCCGCGCTATGAACGAACGTATAATCCCGCGTCAATGGATTCCGAACTAGTTGGTGTGACACAGGACACTTTGCGGGATCTCCGTGACGGTAAGACCTCCCAAGCCAGTGTCATAGCTTTTCTAAATGAGCTTGAGACGCTTGAGACCTTTGGCATCGCAGAACAAGCAGGCGTTGCTGTATCGTGGTTCTTAGCGTCTACTGTTGTCCCCGAATTTAAGCGGGTTAAGGGCGAGCAGATTAACCTTAAAATGCTGAGAGTCTTCAAAGAACAATTCAATGAAGCCTGGTTCTTAGAACGCTTTGCAGCGTTTCTTGAGTCTCGAGGCGAGACTACAAGAGCGCTGGAGCAGTACATCGCCGTACCGCGGGGACCGTTTTACGCGTCTGCCCAATTATCTGCCGGATTCATTGCGGAAGAGCGCAAGGAATTTGCAGACGCTTTAAGACACTACACCAATGCTCTGTCTGCGGAGCCATCGATGGATAAAGCGAGACGAGGAGTGGAGCGATGTGAGAAATCGCTGCTTCCACGAAAGCGCTTCGGATTATTTTGAACGGAATCGCTCACCCAAGTTATGGAGCGCTAGGTCCTTACTGACTTGTCCACGACGAGGTGGTCTCTGTTGGATGTAGCCAGATGGCGGTGATACATGCGAGATTGGCCCGATCGCTCCCGATGATGCGTGAGCGTTGCGTTCTGCTTCGCCATCGCGTTAGCGTGCATACGATGACAAACTGGCGGCCTCGCATGCACTTAAAGCTAATGCTCTTCTTACACGCAAACGCGCGCACCTTATTCGGCGGAAGGACCACTCGCTCAGAAATTAATAAGCCGTCATAATCGCAGATCCATAAGGAGGCTCATACAAGTGCAATCACAGAACCTCGGACTTGTTGCTGATCTTGCGCGACTCGTAATCGTGCTCGGAGTCATAACCTCCATTGTCGCGTTCTTCTTCGTTTCGTGGTGGTATGTTCCTCTGATCATCGCCGTCGTAGGTTTCGTAGTGCGCGTGGCCGTCATGCGTAAACTTTACCCTAGATAGAGGTCCGAGTCCGCAGGCAGCCAGGTAGAGTATAGAATTGAAAATCCAGATTCGGACCCAAATAACCAGAACATCTGTGAACTGAAGCAAGCGATCCCGGC
>JBBSKE010000344.1:0-4481 GCA_038256595.1 Tepidiformales bacterium
ATCGACGGCACGCTTGAGTTTGGCGATCCTCCCGGTGGGATCACCATGGAGATGGTCAGGCGCGCTCAGGACCTGGGATTTCTGATCGGCAGCTGCTCCGATCGCTTCCCCTCAGCCCAGAAGGCGCTCTGGGAGTCCCGCGAGATCAAGGTCGATTTCGTCGCAGCGAAGCACATGCTGCCGGACATCTACGCGCGCTTCGAAGCAGACAGATACCTCCACATCGGCGACCGCGACCTCGACCAGCAGCTCGCCGAGAAGGCCGGGTTCGAATTCCTCTGGGACCACGAGGGTGTCGCCGAACCGTGGCTCGCGTGGCTCGAAGCCAATGCCCCGGAATAGTTCGACCGCGACGCCGAGCGCATGAAAATCGGCGTCATTTCGGACACGCACATCCCATCATCGGGCCCGGAGCCGCCGGAGCAGGTGGCCACTGCCTTCCAGGGCGTCGATTTGATCCTCCACGCGGGCCACGCCTACGTTGCTTCGTGCATCGAATGGCTGGAGCGAATCGCGCCGGTGCGCTCGACCGAATCGTGGCTGGTGGAGGCTGGTGAGAACCCGATGCGGAATGGCCGCGTGGAAGTGATGGAGCTGGAGGGCCACACCATCGGCATGGCCCACGAATTGATCATCAAGAGCCTTGGTGACGATGTGTTTCCCGGCTCCATCGGGCGGTCGGCGTACACGCGGGAGACGCTGCCCGGTACGCTTGAGGGCATTTTCGGAATGCCGGTCGATATCGTCGTCTTCGGCTACACACACGAGGCGATGATTGAGACCCACGAGGGCATCCTCCTCGTGAACCCGGGTAGCCCGAGCCTCGTCGGGCAGCAGGTCCGTCTCGGCACGGTCGCGATCCTCGAACTGACGGCGGACAGCTGCGAGGCAAGGATCATCGACCTCTCGCAGATGTAATTGCGAACACGAAAGGAGCGGCGCCCGTGCCTGGGCGCCGCTCCTTTGCTCGTGATGTTTCGCGCGTCCTCTCTACTCCACGCGGGTGAGATTCCAGGTCCAGGTGCCACCGTATGCAGGCTTTGGCTCACTGTATTCTTCAGAGATGACGCCATCGTCCGGGATTGGCCGGAACATCGCCCCGTCCCAGAGAATCTGCGAAACCGGCCAGGAACGCGTCCATTCGTCGTTCGCGCAGGTGATGATGAGCGTGTCTTCGTACGTGTTGCCCGAGACGTTCACGTTATACGAGTTGTCGCGCTTATCGACGTGGAGGAATCCCCCAATCGCCGTCGGGTCAGTCTTAGGTGGTTTCAGGGTCATGGTCCCGCTGGGAACGCAGGTTTCGAACCAGGTGCCCGACACGGTCCATGTAGCATCGCCCGCTTCCACGAGTTCGTAGAAGTCGTAGGTTTCGTTGCCCGGGTTCTCCTCGTCGGGGGCGAACCGCAGGTTATCGACGGTGATGTGGAAGGTCGTGTCGTAATGAGGGATCGTCGCCGTCACCGAACCGGTCCAGCCCTTGCAGCCGCCGGGACTTGCTACAAGTTCGCCTGGGCCAGCATCGAGGACGTTGCTGCGATCGAGGTAGTTCGAGTTCGTGATGATGATGACGAGTTGTGTCACCTTTTCTTCCGGCTTGTCGAGGCAGAAGGAAACGCGGTCTTCGTTCGTCCAATCGAGCGCTTCGGACTTCCATTCACCGTTGATAGCAACCAGCGCCTGCACCTTCGCGTAGTAATCGTAGTTGCCGGAGAACGAATTGATGAACGTCAACGTCTTCACGTTCGAATCGATCGTGTAGTTCAGGTGTCGCTGCTGCATATGTCCGACATCGGTAGGGACCGGGTACGAAATCGGCGCATTCCCTGCGCTGACCTCGGTATCGACCCACGGTGCGGCAAAGGGCAGCAAATCCCGGGCGGTGAAGGCCTCATACGGTTCGCGATTCCAGTTGTAGAGCGCGGACTTCGGCCACACGTCGCGCAGTCCGCCAGAGGACGATAGTGCGGTGTTCACAGCAACGAGCGAATCTGGGGCCGTGCTGGCCGCCCAGACGTCGCGCACGGCGTAGAATCGACCTTCGTTGTACTGGGCGTGGTACCAGAGGAGATAGGAGCCGTACTGGCGGTCGTCGGCGAAGGCCCAGTGCTCCAGCGGCTGCTGATCGATCTGCTCGAGGTATTTGCCGGCGAATCCATGCTCCTGGTTGACTTGCGGATAGAGCCAGCTTTCGACCCAGGTGGCCGTCGATTCCATCAGCCAGCGGTAGTCGTAGCAGTCTCCGACGTCATAGGTGAACTGGACGGAATGTGCGAACTCGTGCGCAACAGTCGAGAAGAATTCGGGCGTCAGCGGAACACGCGAATTGAGCACCATGTAAGTCGGAGTCAATTCGCACTTCAGGTTGCCCTGTGCGTCGAGGGTCGGGGACACCCAGCCGAGCACCGGCTTCTTGCCGGGATCGTGGGGCGCGTTATGTACGAGGTAGACGTCGTACTTACCGTCGCCGCCGGAACCCGGCTGGCCGAGGTCGGAAAGTGGTGCGCGCTCCTCGCCGCCCATGTAGGTCACGAGTCCGGGCCAGATGTAAGTATCAAGTTCCTGCAGGATGGCCGCCGCCTTCGCCGCGTCCTCGGGCCGCTGGGTCTGCCACCAGACCTTGATGCGGCTGTTGCTCACGGTCTCCCACTGGACGCCCTGCGCCTGGAATCCCGGCTCCTGGGCCCAGCTGCCATTGGCCGCGGGCGGAAGAAGGAACGGTTGAAGCGCGGCCTTTTCGGCCGAAGAGAGTGTTGACCAGGCGGCGCCAATCTCCTGGAAGAGGGCGCCCTCAAGATGGGCATCGCCAGTGCCGCGGAAGGCGGAAGGCAGCGAACGCGGGTCGAGGCCGGCATAGAGGTGATAGAGCAGTGCGCTGCCCTTCGTAATAGAACCGCTGGCCAGCGCGTCTTCGATGAGCTGGCTGGTCGGCAGTTCGGACACGGGGCCTTCGTTCGTCGGCGAACCGATTGCCGGGCAGCCGCCAGGCAGTTCGACGCTGAGGCCGGCGAGATGGCGCCGGATCTGGAGCAGGTCCGCCATGTTACCGGAGCCGCTGCAGTTCACATCGGCGTTCTGCTCCAGGCAGGTGTCGCTGTTCACGCCGGAGATGGCGCGCAGCCCTTCGAGCACGTCACCGGCGGTGAGGCTCCCGTCGCAGTCGATATCGCCAGAGGTCGCAGTGAGTGCCGAGACTCGCTCGGGCGAGGAAAGCTGCCCATTTCCCGGCACGAGGATTGTCATCCCAAGGACCAGCATGGTGACCGCCACAACACTTGAACCGCGCATTCGAACCACCTCCCACGTCTTCCGATCGAGCGTATGAGGCGGCGAATTTGGCGGGCACGCCTATGCGGATGATTCGCGGCTCCCCCAATCGCGTGATGGCCATGCGCTGGGAAACAGGGCGTTACGCGCTCGGCGGGGTTGAAACCGAGGATGATGGGTCGCTGGCACGCATGGCTGCGGCGACTGCCCGGGCCTGGTAATCGGCGAGGAATTCGGACATGGTCTTCTGGACGTCCGCGGCACAGGTGCGGCTCGCGACGTAGCACATCCAGGTGCCGATGGTCATCACGATCGTGGTCGCTGCGAGCATGGCGATGCGCAGCGATTGGCCGTTCCCCATGTCTGCGTACTCCTGCAGCGCTTCGGAGATTCCGCCAACGACGACCGGCGCAGCGGCCGCGCCACAGAACGCAAGCGCCAGCCCGAAGGCGGAGAACGCCTGCGATCGAATTCGTGGCGGCGAGACGGCGGCGATAATAGAGACGAGCCCGGCCGTGCCGCCAGACGCGACGAACGCGCCAATCGAGAGCAGGAGCAGGCAGAGCCACCCCGCCGGCATGAGGAATGCGAGGCTCCAGGTGATCGCGAGGCTTCCCGCAGCTACTACGCCGACCCTTCCCATGTAGCCGAAGCCGCGCGGCAGGCAGCGGTCGGCATACGGTCCGCCGAGCCACGACCCGACGAATGCGGCGAAGGCCATCGCCCCGAGCGCGGCGCCGGCCTGCTCGGTCGTGAAGCCGTACTCGCGTTCAAACAGCGCTGGCATCCAGAAGACGACGCCGAACAGCGAGAACCCGAACGCGGCGTTCGTGAAGATGAGCCACTTGAGCGACGGGATGCTGAAAATGGCGCCGAGGCTCGCCCAGAAGCCGGTCCTATCCGGTGGGTCCGTGAGGAATGCGGAGAATAGTGGGTCCTGGCGGGCGGCGTCGAGGAGGTCGGATTCGCCGCGCCGGGGTTCGCGCAAGCGCAATGCGTAGATGCCGAGCACGAGCCCCGGGACCGCCGCTGCAACGAACGCCCAGCGCCAGCCGAACGACGCCACGATCACCCCGCCGATCACCGCGCCGATGACCTGGCCGAGGGGATTCGCCGAGCGGTGGTAGCTGAGGGCGCGGCCGCGAACACTGAGCGGGTAATAGTCCGAGAGCAGGCTCGCGTGGGTCGGGACGATGGTGCCCTGCCCGAAGCCA
>JBBSKE010000345.1:0-4480 GCA_038256595.1 Tepidiformales bacterium
AACAGGTCTCCTGCGCGCTCGTGGCGATGGCGCTCCAGGCGAAGGGGTACGAGGCGATCAGCCTCACCGGGCAACAGGCAGGCATCTTCACGCGCCCCCAGCACACCGCCGGCCGCATCCACCGGGTCGAAGCGGCGCGCGTCCAGCGCGAACTCGACGCCGGGCGCATCCCCGTCATCGCCGGCTTCCAGGGTATCACCGAAGAGTTCGAAATCGTCACCCTCGGCCGTGGTGCGAGCGACCTCACGGGCATCGTCCTCGCCGTCAGCCTCAAGGCCGACCGTTACGAAAACTGCAAAGACGTGACCGGTATCTACACGACGGACCCGCGAATCGTGCCCGAAGCGCGCCAGCTCAAAGACGTTACCTACGAAGAGATGCTCGAACTCGCCTCGCAGGGTTCGCAGGTGCTCCATAACCGCGCGGTCGAGCTCGCCTCGGTCTACAACCTCCCGATCCTGGTCACCTCGAGCTTTGTCGATGCGCCCGGCACGCTGATTCACGGAGAAGATGCCTTGGAAGAACGAAACAAGATTCGCGCAATCGCCCACGACACCGATGTGGCGAAGATCACCGTCCGCCAGGTGCCGGACCAGCCGGGCATCGCCGCGCACATCTTCGAACCGCTCGCAAACGCCGGCATCAGCGTCGATACGATCGTCCAGAACGCCTCCGACCAGAAGGTGACCGACCTCACCTTCACCCTCAAGCGCAGCGACCTCAAGCGCGCCGAGATCCTGATGCCCGGCATCGTTGCGTCGGTCAAGGGCGAAGGTTTCGTCTCGGATGGCGAACTCGGTAAAGTGAGCATCGTCGGCGTCGGCATCCAGACCGCCCATGGCTACGCCGCGCGCATGTTCCGCGCCCTCTTCGACGCCGGGATCAATATCGAGCTGATCACGACCAGCGAAATCCGCCTCACCTGCATCATCCCCGGCGACCGCGTCCAGGACGCCGTCCGCGCCCTCCACAGCGCCTTCGAACTGGAAAAGCCCGACGCGGATTAACAGTGCAAGGCCTCGACGATCTGAACCCCGACCGGCAAGGAGGGGTCGTCGTCCCGTGGTGCAACTCTCGGCCGACAGCGTGGTCTCTGCGCCGGGCATTCCTCGGCGAATCACGACGACCCCTCCGTCCCCGTCGGGGTTCCGATCGAGTAGTTCACGTAGTGACATTTGCGTCTTGTAGCTCGAACATCATTCACGCAAGATCCGGCGCATGCAGCAGAATGTGCCAATCGCCTATTTCCTGACGTTCGTAACGTATGGGTCGCACGTGCCGGGTGGCGAGACGGTTTCTATCTCGAAGCACCAGAATACGGTCGATCAGCCCACGCTTGGGTACCGGCCCGGGCTCGAAGCGACATCTCGGGCGCTTATGGTGCATTCCGAGGTGCGCCTCGACCGCGAGATGCGCCGGGCCGTTGAGTCAGCGGTCTTCGAACGCTGCCGATTCAAGAACTGGCAGTTGCATGCGCTAAACGTTCGAACGAATCATGTGCACGCTGTCTTGAGCGCAGAACATGAGCCTCATGACGCCGTACTTCAGCAGCTAAAAGCCTGTTCGACGCGTCGGCTACGAGAGCTTGGCCTCGCAACAGGCGATTCCCGGATCTGGGCGAGGCACGGAAGCACGAGAATGATCTGGACCGAAGCCGACCTCGCGGATCGCGTGGACTACGTACTCTTCTGCCAGTGAGACCCGCCGAGACGGGCACTCGATTCCGAACCCCGACTGGAAAGGAGGGGTCGTCGTGACTTGCCGCGAGATACTCTGCGAAGCCTCGCGGCTGGCGCCCAAGAGTTGCGTCACGCGACGCGACCCCTCCTTTCCAGTAGGGGCTCCGAACCTTTGCATTGACGGCGTGAGCTCCGGGTCAATTACCCCTTGGCTCGACTCAATTCATCCGCGCGCGCGACTTCAACTGCGTCGATGATCGCCTCCCGGACGACGTCAACCTGGCGTGTCCGTAATTCTTCAATGCGCCCATCCTTCATGGCGAGATCGATTCGGCCAATGCCGAGCGGTCCCTGGAAGCGCCCTCCACTCATAGTCGATGAAATTGTGCCGATGTCTGTTAGCCAGACTTCTTTCCGTTTCCGTTCGAACGATATCCTCAACCCGGTCCAACCTTCAAAAGGGTAGGCCTGGATGAGCCTGAGATTTGTGAGCACGAGCTGGCAGTCAATCGAGGCGCCGAGATACCCGTTGATTCTCCAGACGATGCGCTCGTCCGTCTCCAATGTGGGCACCCCGGCACCCCGGCACCCCTGACCCACCACGCAAACCTGGCAAGAAGCCACCACCACGGCAATCTTTGTTCCTGGATCTCTCCATGAGTCACAGCACCGCTCCGTCAATGGCGAATTCTGATTACGAGCGTAACATCAGCCTCAATCGGACTGCCGTGCACGAGCTCATTCCGGTATCCTCTGCGCGTGACATCCATTGCGGTCATCGGTTCGGGGGCGGTCGGCTCTTATTACGGCGCGATGCTGGCGCGGGCGGGGCATGATGTTCGCTTCCTCATGCGGCGCGATTATGCGGCTGTCGCCGCCAACGGCCTCGATATTCGCAGCCCACGCGGCGATTTTCGCCTCCCCGAGGTTCGTTGCTTCGAGCGGCCCACGGATATTGGCCCGGTCGACTGGGTCATCTGCTCGCTCAAGACGACCATGCTCGGCGAGGCCGAGGCGCTGGCGACCCCCTGTCTCGGCCCCGAGACGCGCGTCCTCGCGCTCATGAACGGCCTCGGCGTGGAGGAGCGATTCGCCGAATGGGTGCCGCGCGACCGCGTCTTCGGCGGGATGGCCTTCGTCTGCATCAATCGCGGCGAACCGGGCGTGGTCCATCACCTCGAATACGGCCGCGTCTCGATTGGCCACCTCGAAGACGACCCGGCCGAACTCGATGGCCTGCGCGCGCTCCTCGAATCCGGCGCAATCGAAGTGGCCGTTTCGCCGAACCTGCGCTACGCCCGCTGGGAGAAACTCTGCTGGAACGTGCCATTCAACGGCCTCAGCGTGGCCGCCGGCGGCATCGGCACCGAGACCATCATGTCCGACGCCGAACTTCGCCCGACGGCCGAGCGAGCGATGCGCGAAGTCGTGCGCATCGCAAACGTGGACCTCGACTCCATCGGCAGCGCTTCCCGCCTCGACGAAGACGACATCGTCGGCCGCCTCTTCGCCCAGACCGGCACGATGGGCGACTACCGCACGAGCATGGCCATCGACTACGTGAACGGCAACCGCCTCGAGGTCGAGACGATTCACGGCGAAGTCGCCCGCCGCGCCCGCGCCCTCGGGGTCAACGCGGCGACTATCGAAACTCTCTACGCACTCGTCGGCGCCGCCGACCTGCGCGTCGCCGGGAGCATCCGTCCATTCACCCCGGATGACATCGCTGCTCCGCCATCGCTGGCTGCGGTGGCGCAATCCTGGAACGCGTGAGGGTAGTGACGAGGACTGAGGACTGAGGTAGGAGTGCCATCCGAACGTGTATTGCTGGCTCGAGGCCGCATCGTTCTCAGCACTTCGCACCCAGCACTTCAACCTCAGTCCTCGTCACTCTTGTCCCTGTCATCTAGACTCGATGCCAACGACAGGGAGGAATATCACTATGGACGGACGCGAAGTCCTGCTGGACGGCATCCAGCAGGTGGTCGATTGGTACGACGAGGCGCTGCTTTCGCTCACCGAGGAGCAGCTGAACTACCACCCGGGCGGGCTGGGCATGTCGGTCGGCTGGAACGCCTGGCACTGGTACCGGACGGTCGACAACATCACGCACCTCGTGTTCAAGCGCGAAAAACCGCTCTGGATCACGCAGGCGTTCTACGAAAAGCTCGAACTCGACCCGCGCCAGCAGGGCACCGGCATGCCCGGTGACGAAGCAGCCGCGATCAAGATCAAGGACGCCGACATCCTTCGTGCCTATGGAGAGGCCGTCACGGCGGCCTGCCTTGAACTGCTGCGCAGCATCGACGAATCAGTCTTCTCCGAAATGCAGCGCATCGACCCACTCGGGGAGATGCCGAAGTGGCGCGTCTTCCGCCAGGTGATCATGACGCACGGGTTCATGCACCTCGGGGAGATCTACGCGGTTAAGGGCCAGATGGGTCTTCAGGGGCCGATGTAGTCCGGCGGCGAGGTTCGAACGGCAAAAGAAGGCGGGAGCAGCCGGATGCGGAGGGGATTGCCCGGCTGCTCCCGATGAATCCGTATCATCCTCTTCAACGTAGGGGTCCGGTATCAGGGTTTTCCCTCTGATCGCGCTGCGGCTTTCCTCCGCCGTTATCTCGGCCGGGAAATCTTGTGGTTGGCGCGATTCAGCGTAGATCGGAGTGGCGTGGGCTTATCCAATGCCTTCCTTGCGCTCGGTCCCGGGTGGTTGGCGCCGCCCGGGACCTTTTCGTGTCCCGGACGAACGCGAACGCTGGAGACGCCATCCGCGCGCTTGATTACGCCAGCGGGAAGTT
>JBBSKE010000346.1:0-4467 GCA_038256595.1 Tepidiformales bacterium
AAGAACAGGGTTGCCGGGTCAACCACCCGCTCTCTCCCGGTCGCGGTTCTGACATTTGGCGCCGCGAGGCTCCCGACGAGCCCCGAGGCGCCAACCCGGGGTCGCATGACTCGCCGCCAAATCGACCGCCCGCAGGCCCGCTAATGTGGCGAACACGTCGTTGGCGGTATGCGCGAGCGTTGGCGGCCATATCGACGGTTCCAGGGCACCAAACGTGGCCCGACGGGAAGAACAGGGTTGCCGGGTCAACCACCCGCTCTCTCCCGGTCGCGGTTCTGACACCGGGCGGCGCGAGGCTCCAGACGAGCCCCGAGGCGCCAGCCCGGGGTCGGCCGACTCGCCGCCAACTCGACTACCCGCAGGCCAACACGGACGAAAATAGAGGGCCTACTCATTCGAGCAGACCCTCATTGTTGGTATACATAAAGCTAGCTGCTACTATCCCCCCGCGATCGCCGGCAGGATGATCACTTCCTGCTCCGGGCCGACCGGCGAATCGGCGCCGAAGGCTTCGTCGCTGCCGATGGCCACCAGGACCTCCGGGCGGATGCCGCCGGAGTCGATGATTCGCTCGCCCACCCCGGGGTGTTGCCGATCGAGGTCGGCAATCACCTCCCGGAGGGTGCTCCCGGCCGCGTTCACGCGCGTTTCACCGCTGGTGAACTCGGTCAGGAGCATCGGAATGTGTACGACGGCCAAGGCTAGTCGTCCCAGCCGTGGGTGGTCGCGAGGACGCGCCGCGGCGACATCGGCAGCTGCGTCTGGCGGACGCCGGTTGCGCGGTAGACCGCGTTCGCGATCGCTGCCAGCGGCGGGACGATCGGCGGCTCGCCAGCGCCGCGGACACCGTACGGGTGCAGCGGATTGGGTACTTCGACGAGAATCGTCTCGATGTTCGGGACGTCGAGGGTGGTCGGGATGCGGTAATCGAGGAAGCTCGAGTTCGCCATCCGGCCCTTGTCGTCGTAGTAGTACTCCTCGTTCAGCGCCCAGCCGATGCCCTGGACGGCGCCGCCCTGGAGCTGCCCTTCGACGTACGACGGGTGGATCGCGGTGCCGACATCCTGGATCGCCGTGTAGCGCAGGATCGTGACCTTGCCGGTCTCCGGGTCGACTTCGACATCGACGATGTGGTGCGCGAAGGCGCCACCCTGGAGGAATCCGGCGTTCACCGAGCCGCTGACCGTGAGGCCAGGGCCGCGACCTACCACAAGGTCCGCCGCCTGCTTGAAGGTCGCGGTCTTGGCGCCGTCCTTCGAGGTGAAGCTGCCGTCCGCATAGGTGATGTCCTCTTCGGGCATCTGCCAGGCGGGCGCGAGGCGGCCAATCATCTCCTTAAGCACGTTCTTGCCGGCTTCGTGTGCGGCCATGCCCGAGGCGAACGTCACGCGGCTGCCGGCGGTTACGTCGTTATAGCCAACCGAGTCCGTGTCGACGACCGTGGGCTTCACGTCGTCGTAAGTGATGCCGAGGGTCTCGGCGAGCTGCATCGCGAGCGAGGCACGCGTGCCACCGATGTCCGTGTTGCCGCCGATGAGGCTGACCGTGCCGTCCGGCTGGACCGTGACGGTCATGCTCGAACGAAGGCCGACATTGAACCAGAAGCCCGAGGCGACGCCGCGGCCGCGGTTCGGGCCTTCGAGTGGCGAGTTGTAGTGCGCCGAATCGAGAGCCGCTTCGAGGCATTCCTCGTGGCCAATCGCCTTGTAGGGCATGCCGGCCGGGCCGCGCGTGCCTTCGCGAGCGGAGTTCATGAGACGCAGCTTCAACGGGTCGATGCTGAGCTTCTCCGAAATCTCGTCGAGGAGCTGTTCGAAGGCGAAGGCGGCCGCCGGGGAGCTCGGCGCGCGATAGTCCTGCGTGCGCGGCTTGTTGACGAGCACGTCGTAGCCATCGAGCTGGAAGTTCGGGATGTCGTAGCCAGCCGTGATGACCATGGTGGCGAAGTTCGCGGCGCCACCGGCGAAGGCGCCGTTCTCATAGGCCATGTCGGCGGAGGCGGCGACGATCTTGCCGTCCTTGGTTACGCCGATCTTGGCGCGAATGTTCGTGCCGGGCGTCGGGCCGGTGCCTTCGAACACTTCGATGCGGTCCATCTGGAGCTTCACGGGCTTGCCGGTCTTCTTCGAAAGCAGGGCAGCGAGCGGCTCGAGGTAGATGCCGATCTTGCCACCGAAGCCGCCGCCAATTTCCGTCGGGATGACGCGGATCTTCGAAATCGGGTGACCGAGGACTTCGGCGGTGCGCTGGCGGGCCGGGAACGAACCCTGCGTGCAGGTCCAGATCGTCACCTGGCCGTCGTTGTTCCACATCGCGGTCGCGGCCTGCGGCTCGATGTAGCCCTGGTGCACCATCTGCGTCGAAAAGGTGCCTTCGACCACGAGGTCCGCCTCGGCGAAGCCCTTTTCGATGTCCCCGACGATCACCTGGTTCTGGGCGACGACGTTCGAGGGGTTCTCGCCCGGGCCCTTCGGGGTGCGCGTGCGCATCTTCTCATTGAGGATTGGCGCGTGGGCGGCCATCGCCTCGCGCACTTCGAGCACAGCCGGGAGCACTTCGTATTCGACTTCGATGAGGTCGATCGCAGCCTGGGCGACGTGGTCGTTCACGGCGGCAACGGCTGCTACCGCGTGGCCGCGGTAGAGCACCTTACGGCCGGCGAGGATGTTCTGGGCGATGTCCGTCAGGTCGTCGATCGTCTTCCCGGGGAGCACGAGGTCCGCAGAGGTCACGACGGCATGGACGCCGGGGAGTGCGAGCGCCTTGGAGGCGTCGATGCTCTTGACCATCGCGTGTGCGTGCGGGCTGCGAAGCACCCGGCCGCGGAGGCTGCCGGGGAGGTGGATGTCGGCGCCATAAATCGCGCGGCCAGTCACCTTGTCGATGCCGTCCGGGCGAACAGGGCGGGTGCCGATGACCTTGTACTGGGGTCGAGAAGCGGTAGTCAAGTGAGTTTGCCTCCTGGGGCGCCAGCGGTTGGCGCGCGTGAAAAACGACTGAGACGCTCGCACCGGGTGGTGCGTTCGAAGTGACCGCGAACGGCCTGCTTTGGGGCTTTATCCTACGCCAAATCGGGCGATGCGCCACGCGTTTCGAAGTTAAGGCGCGAGGTTCCGCGTCGCTGGCGCGAGCGGCGAGGAGATGCTCGCGAAGCAGTTCGCAGCATGGGGTAAACACGGCTGACCGAGCGCGTCCGCGAGCTGCGGCGTCTCCACCTGGAGGGTCACATGGTCGATGCCGAAGCGCTCGTGGAGGAGGTTGTAGAGCCGCACCAGGATCGTCGATTCCCTCGCGCCGGACGGGACGTTGACGTGCCCGCTCAGGGCGACGAACCCGCTCGTGACCGTCCAGATGTGCAAATCGTGCACGCTTTCGACCTCCGGGTCTGCCAGCATCGCCGAGATCACGGCATCGAAGTCGAGGTGCTTCGGCGTGCTTTCGAGCAGCACGTCGAGCGTTTCGCGCAGGAGGAGGAGGGCTCGCGGGACAATCAGCAGGGCGACGAACGCGGCCAGCAGCGGGTCCGCATAGCGCCAGCCCGTCGTGATGAGGATGACCGCCGCGACGATCGCGCCAACCGAGCCGAGGAGGTCGCCGACCACTTCGAGGAAGGCGCCGCGTACATTCAAGCTCTCTTTCGCGCCGGCCATGAGCACTGCCGCCGAGATGAGGTTCACCGCGAGGCCGCCGATGGCGATGAAGAGCATTGGCGTGCTATCGACCGAGGGCGGGTCGAAGAGGCGCACAGTTGCTTCGTAGACGATGTAGACCGCCACGCCCAGCAGCAGGACCGAGTTCAGCAGCGCCGCAAGGATTTCGACCCGGTAGTAGCCGTAGGTCTTGCGCTCGGTTGCCGGGCGGCGGGCGAAGCTGATGGCGAGGATGGCGAATCCGATGCCGATGACGTCCGTGAGCATGTGCCCCGCATCGGCGATGAGGACGAGGCTGCCCGTGATGAACCCGGCGACCGCCTCGACGAGCATGAACGATCCGGTCAACGCGAAGGCGATCCAGAGCCGCCCTGCGTGCCGCGAGCCAGCGCTTCCATGGCCGTGATCGTGGCTCACGAAGGGTCATCCTCCTGCACGTGGCGGAGGGTGTCTTCGAAGATATGGCGGACGTGCGAGTCCTTCAGCCGGTAGGTCACGGTTCGGCCGCTGCGCTCCGCGGAGACGATATTCAGGAGGCGAAGTTCGCGCATCTGGTGCGAAACCGCCGACTCCGAGAGCCCGAGCACGTCCGCGAGTTCGCCGTTGCCCAGTTCCGCGAGGGTGAGGGCGTGGACGATGCGCGCGCGCGTCGGGTCGGCCAGCGCCCAGAAGACGCGGGACACGTGCTCGGCGAGGTCGGGCGTGAGCAGGTGTTCGCGGACCATCTCGACCGGTGAGGCGTCAGTAGCGAGTTCCATCCCGAAAAACGATAGTTGAGTATGTGCGCAACTGTCAAAGGATTACGGCGCGTTCCGAC
>JBBSKE010000347.1:0-4459 GCA_038256595.1 Tepidiformales bacterium
GGGTCGCGGTCTGCACGGCGGCGGTCGAAGGGAGCCCGGATTCGCCGGAGTTGCCACCGCACGCGGAAAGGATGCCAGCAGCGGAGAGCGCGGCCACGGCGAGCAGTCGGCGGGCGATCATGGCCTGGCCGTCGGCGCTGGCGGGCGGGCGGTGGACGACGGGGCGGGAGTCGGCGTGATGCCCGGCGGCAGGGTCGGCGAGCGCGCAACGTTCGTTGGCGGAACGTAGTTCGTCACCGGCGTAGGCTCGATGGCCTCAGCCTTGCCCAGCGCCTTCTCATCGACCAATTTTGCGAATCCGAGGGCGTCGTCGATGGTCATGAACGGGGCCGCCCCCTTGGTTCGAACGACAACCACGAGATTGCCGCGCCGGAAAATGACCCGGTGGTAGGCGACATCGATCGAGGTCCCGGTGAATTTGCCATCCACAAGCGTCCATGCGCTCGATTGGTTGCCGACCGGGTCGATCGTGGTGATCTTGGCCTTCTTGTTCGCCCTCACGATCGCTTCGAAATAGGCGAAGGCGCCCGTCGCGCCTGCTTCGGTAGCGAAGAGGTGGGATTCGACGGTGAAATCGAATCCGCCGTTGAGCACCTGCGACTGTCCGCCATCGGCGACGAGGGATTCTTCGAAGCCGCTGAGGTAGCCCCAGTCGCTGAGCATCTTGCGCCCATCCCGGCCGTCGAACGTCTCGCTCGCGGCATAGGCGTTTAGATCGAGGACGAAGGTCGCCGGGATGTTGTTGCGGAAGGCCGGGCCGACCTCTTCGTGCAGTACCGTGAAGCGGCTGACTGGCTCAGTCAGTTCGGGGGACGTCTTGGTATCGACGGGGGTTGCGCCGCTGCTGCCACCGGCGGCGACGGTCTTCGCGGTGATGGTTGCGGCGGTGGCTGCGGTGGAACCACCGTCATCACCTCCACAGGAGATCGCGACTGCAGGGACACAGCACAGGGCAAGGACCAGCCAGTGCCGGCGTTTCATACGTGCTCCGAGGGCGGGAGTTCACCTGAGTCTACCCGTGTGGCGAGCACCGGGGAATGAACCCCGGTAAGCCTACCTTTCGACGCAGCAAGGCGCGCGAAAGGCCATCGCCCGCACCCCGGCTATATCTTGAACGTGGAATCGCGCATCCTAGATGACATGCCCCGGATGAAGCCAAAGCCCCATGCCACCCCTGACGACCTCGCCTTCGGTATCAATGCCTGCGCCATGGCGCTGCAACACGGCTTTGCCCGCTCGGTGTTCTACTGGAAAGAAGCGAAAAACGAACGCGTGACCGAAGTCCTCGAGCGCGCCCGCCGGATTGGCCTCGAAGTCCATCCCGTGGATATCGCCAAGCTCGACGAATGGACCGGCGGCGGTGTCCACCAGGGCATCCTCATGCGACTCAAGGACATCCCCGAGATTAGCCTCGAAGAGATCATCGACGCCAAGCACGAGCGCTCGCTGATTCTCATCCTCGACCGCGTGACCGACCCCCAGAACCTCGGTGCGGTATTGCGCACGGCGGTTGCAGTCGGCGCGCACGGGATCGTCCTGCCTCGCCGACGCGGTGTGCAACTGACGCCGGGCGTGCATCGCGCGAGTGCCGGCCTGAGCTTTATCGCTCCGGTTGCATCGCCCCAGAACCTCTCCCAGGCGGCGCGTGAACTGCAGGAGGCGGGTTACTGGATTATCGCCGCCGATTCGGGCAAGGAAGCCGTCGATGCGACCGCGTTCGACTGGCCGCCGCGCACCGCGATCATCCTTGGTAACGAAGGCGAAGGCATCGCCCACATGCTCCTCGAACACAGCGACTTCCACGTCGCCCTGCCGATGGACTCGCGCGTCGAATCGCTGAACATCGGCGTGGCCTGTGGCGCGCTTTCGTATCTCTGGCGGCGCCAGTGGCCGAAACTGCCTGTGGCCGCCGCGCCCGAATAGCCCGCGAGGTTGTTGTCCCGTGACGCGGTATCCTGCCGGGCACGGCCGTGCGCCACTACCGGGCATTTCGCCTGCTGGAAGAATCCGCGCGCGCCGAGGTTTAGCTCATGAGCACTGCCGTGACTGCCACGCCCGCCCCCGCAAGCCCACCCTGGTCGCCCGGCAAGAGCGAGTACGTGATGGCCGCCGCTGCGGTCGTGATCATCGCCGGAATTATTCTGCTCCGTGCGGTGGGCGCGACAGAGATGTCGATCGGGATGATCATCGTCGTCTCCCTGCGCATCATTGTGCCCTTCCTCATCTTCCGGTACTGGCTCTTCGGCGCAGTGGTCGCGATGATCCTCGATACCGCAGACGTGATACTGATCGACGTCATCGGACTCGGCGGATTCGGCGGCAATTACGCCGAAGTCGATAAGTTCATGGACTCCTGGTACTACATCATCGAGCTGCTGGTGGCGCTTCGCTGGACGAACCGCTGGATGCTCTACCCGGCCATCGCGCTCTTCATCTTCCGCGTCATCGGCGCGATCATCTTCGAGATTACCGGCGACCACATCGTCCTCTTCTACTTTCCGAATATGTTCGAAAACTGGTGGCTCTACTGTGTCGTGGTGATGAAGTGGTTCCCGCAGCTCGTACCAACGAACACAAAGATGGTTGTCATCCCGATGCTCATCCTGCTGGTCCCGAAGATGGCGCAGGAGTACCTGCTGCACTTCAGCGAGGCCCACCCCTGGAACTGGACGAAGGAGAACGTCCTCCCGAAGGTCGGCATCAACCTGTAGCGCAGGTGTCGGAGGGCGGCCTGGCAGCTACGGGCCCGATTTCGAAACGCCATCGCGGCATCGAAGCGGCCATGGAGCGGGTGGCGCGGCTATCCCGTATCCATAGCCGGGCCATACACTCCGAACCAATGGACACCTGGCGACTCATCCACCTGCTTGCTCTCACCTGGCTCGGCGCTGGCCTTGGCGCGACCTACCCGATGATCCTCAAGGCCTGGGCCGAGAAGAAGGACGTTCGCCGCCAGTGCCAGCTCCTTATCGATGCCGCGAACAACGAGACGCGCATCCTCCTCCCCGGTTCGATGGCGACGGGCATCACCGGCTTCTTCTGGGCGGTCAGCCAGGAGCTCAACTTCGTCAAAGACGGCTGGCTGATGGCGCTTTCGGCGCTGTTCGTGTTTTTCTACTTCATCTGCCTGCCGTTGCTCGGTTTCGGCCTGCGGCGGGCGCGAATTGCGGCCCTCATCGCGCAGAAAAAGGGCGAAGTGACCCCGGAACTGCAAACCATTCTCGATGACCGCGTGCCGGTCGTGTTTAGCACGCTGCTGGTGTTGAGCGTGCCTCTTCTGGCCTGGATCGCCGTCTTCAAGCCGTTCTAAGACCCGTCTGAGCCCTGCCGGGCGGCTTCGTAGGTCCTTCGGTTCTTTTGCGCGATCGACGGCCGTCGCAAAGCCACGCCCGACCGCTCATACTGGTGCGCATCCTGCCCAGGGCGGTGCTCTATGAACGCGAAGAACCCGGAGCCATTCGAACCCCAACCCGGCCGCGAGGAAGACCCGCCACCTCAGCAGCGGCGCCAGGTGATACTCGATACCGCGTCCCAGATTGCCTACGAGACGGACTCAGCGTCGGCCGCCGGTGACCTGCTGGGCGCCGGGGTCGAGGGTTTCAAGTCGGCGTCGCGCGCGGTGACGGACCTCGAACGGAAGGCCGTGGGCGTGCTCGGCGATGGTGTTCGTTCGCTGCCGAATGCGCCTGGCGCGCTGGCGGGCCTCGCCGTTTCGGGTGCTTCGGCGGCTGTCGATGGCATTCGAAGCGCGGCGCACGCCGTCCCCGGCCCGGGTGATGTGGTAGATACGGTCGGGGACGCCGTCGGACTTGCCGGGCGCATGGTGACGCGGGCCGCGAACATGGTGACCTCGGCTGCTGGCTCGCTCGACGCCGCCCAACTCGCGAGCATGCCCGCCGCCCTCGTCGAAACGACTGGCGACGCGCTCGGAATGGCTGCGCGCTCGGCTGGCGCCGTCGAACCGCTGCTTTCCGCCGGGATGAGTGCGGCTGGCACGCTCATGGACGCCGGTGGCGCTGCCCTGTACCTGGCTGGCGACGCCGCAGGACTCGCCGCCAGCGTCGCCAGCAACATCGACGCCGGGGCCATCCTGAACGTCGCGGGAGATGTCGCCAGCGTGGCCGGGGATGTCGCTGGGGTACTGGGCGATGTGGTTGTTCCAGTAGTCGGAGCGGTAGTGGATGGGATTTCGAGTTTGACGTGAGGCTTTTGGCGGACACTCTCTGGGTCGCGTTTAAGTACAAATCCTCTTCACGGACTCTAGGAGACCAATAAGGGGTCTGAGTAATGAGCAGCGGCTTTTAGAGCCTAACGCTTACGGCCTATAGCCCCGCGAACGGGGCTTGTTGGCGCTGCTTAGACCTTTTGCCGCTGCGGAGCGGCTTCGAGGTAGGCGTCGAGGGCCGCCTCCAACGCCTTGGTCACGGTCAGACCGCGTTCACCGGCGAGCGCGGTCAAC
>JBBSKE010000348.1:0-4442 GCA_038256595.1 Tepidiformales bacterium
CGAATGGTTTTGCGAGTGGTTTTGGTGTCCGTGGTGTCCGTGTCTATTGACCGCTGTTGTCCGTGGGTCGCTGGACGTCGGAATCGATGCGGCGAATCGAGATGATCGGCAGGCCGAGGTCTCGGATCCGGGTGAGCAGCCCGTGGAGGGCGGCCTGGTCGGCGAGCGGGCCGGTGAGGGTGGTTGTGCCATCGCCGTCGAACGCGAAGGCCATGCCTTCGAGCCGTTCGGCCCACCGGGAGTCGAGGTGTCCCTGCAGCCGGATCTCGTACTGCTGCGAATCGCTGCAACATCGAGCCTGGCCGGCAGTTGCCGTCATCGGAGCCCCCTTTCTCGTTGCCAGCGGTTGGAGCCGCTGCGTGAGAACAAGAATGCCGCGCACGGGGCGTCCTGCCCTCGATCGAAAGGTGCAACCTGGGGGTGTAGTTCGAGGGTGTAGATGTGCGGGGACAGACTGCGCGTGTCACTTCGCCGGTGTTCAGCGAGAAGGTCGACAATGACGAGGGGTTCGATCCCGGCTTAGAGCAGGCCCAGCTCCTGCGCGCGGACGATCGCCGCAGTGCGATGTCCGACTCCGAGCTTCCCGTAGGCGTTTGCGATGTGGCGCTTCACCGTGAACAGGCTGATGACGAGGTGGTCCGCGATCGCCTGGTTCTGCATGCCCCCGGCCACGAGCCGGAGGATCTCGAGTTCCCGCGCCGTGAGCGCCTCGGCGAGCCCGGTGACAGGCGATGCCGCAGTGGGGGGACCCTCGCCAGGCCCGGCGAACGATGCCAGCAGTCGCCGCGCGTAGTCGCCACCGATTCCTGCGGAGACGGCCTGCCGCAGGAGATCGCGCATCGGCAGCCCTTCGTCCAGGAAGATGCGGGCGAAGCCTTCGGGCTCGGCCAGCGTGAGCGCCTCGCTGATCTGCTGGTTCGCCCCGGCGAGATCGCCCGCGCACCGGGCGACGAACGCCTGGAGCATGCGGATTTCGATGCCGGCGGCGCCTCGACCGCCAGTTTCGGCCGCGTCCCGGAGCCGGGTGAGCAGCGCGTCCGCCTCGGCCAGCGAGCGCGTGTCGCCATCGCGGCGAAACCGGGCGATGAGCACGCGGGCGAGCGTGAGGTGCTGGTACTCCGGCGGGTAGGAGAGTTCGTCGTCGAATGAAAGGCCGCTCGCGCGCACCCATGCCAGCGCCTCGTCGAGTCTGCCCTGCATGAGCTGCGCGCGGACTTTCAGCGCGCCAATAGGCCGGGTATCAGGCACCGCGCCGCGAACGTAGATTCGCTCAGCCTCTTCGAGCAGTTCGAACGCGCCGGCGAGGTCGCCGTGGCCCTGGAGCAACCGCGCGCGGGCGAGGAGGTAGCGATACGGCGTCCTCGGCGGAATGATGCCCAACTCCTCGGCGTGCCCAAGGTTCCGCGCAGCGCCATCGAGGTCATTCAGCTCGCAACAGAGGTCGGCCATGCCGATATACAGGTTCGCCGCTCCCTGGGCGGCCCGCTCGCCATGCTGAAGCGCGAGTCGCAGCCCTCGTTCGTAGCGCGTCCGGGCCTCGGACAATCGGCCGCGCGCCTTGAGCAGATCTCCATCGTGGTAGGCGGATATCGTCGCGAGATTGATGTCGCCTGCCTGTTCGAAGCTGGCGCCTCCCTGCCCGCGAAGAGCCTGGGCGGACTCGAGGTCGCCGTCGAACCAGAGTGCCAGCCCGAGTAGCGCGGAGGCTGCTCCGCGCCAGTGATGCTCGTCTTCGGCGAGCAGCTCCAGCGCCCGGCGTGAGTGCTGCACGGTGCCAGCCACGTCGCCGGCGGCCATACAGAGGTAGGCGCGACCGAGCGCGACTCTCGACGGCAGCGAAGCAAACGCGTCGTCGTCGACCACGATCATGCCCTGCTGATCAGCGTCCGCTTTGAGCCAGCGCGCAGCGTCGTCGAGGCGCGCCTTCGACCCTTCCATGTCGCCCATGCCCTGCAACGCGTGGCCGTAGTAGGTGCTGAGCACCGGCATCGCCCGGACCAGCTCGTCGGGGATCGCCTTGACCCATTCGATGAGCCGGTCGGGCCGGTGGTGGCGCATGGCCATCTGCGCTTCGCTTTCGACCAGCCCGGCGGCCCGCGCGAGGTCGTTCGCGGCGATTGCGTGGCGAATCGCGCTCGCCGATTGGCCCTCCGCTGCGAACCAGCTGCTCGCCCGCCCGTGGAGCGTCGAAAGCTGGCCCGGCTGCTCTTCGCCCAGGCGCGACCGGAGCACGTCGGCGAAGAGGTGGTGGTAGCGGTACCACTGGCGGCGGTCGTCCAGGGGCACGAGGAAAAGGTTGCCTCGCTCGAGGGTTTCGAGAATCGCCCGCGAGCCGCCTTCCGCCGTGACCGCATCGCAGAGGGGCGCGTGCAGGCGCTCCAGGATCGACGTCCGGAGAAGGAAGCTGCGGACCTGCGCGGGCTGCCGTTGGAGTACCTCTTCGACGAGGTAATCGACGATGTAGCGGTCGTTGCCGGTGAAGGCGCTGATGAACCCGGCGACATCGGCCCGTCCCTGCATCGAGAGCGCCGCGAGCTGGAGCGCTGCGATCCAGCCCTCCGTGCGCGATTCCAGTGCGGCGACGTCGTCCGCCGAGAGGCTCAATCCCATCGCACCGTTCAGGAAGGCCGCCGCCTCAGCTGGCGAGAATCGCAGGTCCGCCGCGCGAATCTCGGTCAATTCGCCGCGTGCACGAAGGCGGGCGAGCGGCACCGGCGGGTCGGCCCGGCTGGCGATCACCAGGCGCAGCTGGTCGGGTAGGTGGTCGAGAAGAAACGCCAGGCCATCGTGGATCGCGACGATTTCGATCACGTGGTAGTCGTCGAGGATGAGCACGAGCGGGCTGGAAAGTGCCGCCGCTTCGTTCAGGAGGATGCCGAGGATCGTTTCCGTCGCTGGTGGCTGCGGCGCCTGGAGCATTGCCAGCGCGGCCCGGCCGATGTTGGGCTGCACCGCCTGCATCGCGCTGACCACGTAGGTCCAGAAGGTCGCCGGGTTGTTGTCGCTCGAATCGAGTGATAGCCACGCCACTGGCTGCTGCTCTGCCGCTCGTGCCGCCAGCCACTCCGCGAGCACCGTCGTCTTGCCGAAGCCCGGCGGCGCCGAGACGAGGGTCAACTTCGACTCGGTCCCCCGGTCCAGGCGTTGGGTCAGCCGCGGCCGAAGCACACTCGCGGCTCGCCAGCGGGGCGCGTAGAGCTTGCTGGCAAGCAGCGGATTCGCTGCAAGAGGTTCTTCCGCCGAACGTTCCATCGAAGCGAGTATACGCCCGCGGCGTTGCTGCCCCGTGTCCTAATCGAATGCCGCCGGCATCGTCGACGGGGTCTCGCGTGAAGCGCCTAACCGCGTTGGTCATCGTCCGCTTACGGGTTCGAACGCGTCACTCTGCCGTGTCAGCGAGGTCGGGTAGAATCTCAAGGGAGCCAGGCTGCTCATCGCCGTGCCACGAGGACGCTTTGGCGGCAGAGGTGGCACCATTAGGCTGTCAGTGGCAGGTCGTCCGGCGAGTTGGCGAGCACGACATCGTGCAACATCGACGGAGCGATTTTTCAGGCCCGGGTGGCGGAATGGCAGACGCAGCGGACTTAAACTCCGCGGCCGCAAGGCGTGGGGGTTCGAATCCCTTCCCGGGTACCAATCTTGAATCGGACATAACTTCCGCCAAACGGCCCGGCGGCTAACCCCATGGATACCCCCAGGCGACCTGTCAAAACGCGAGCAACTGCCTGGAGCACAGACCAGTCCCTACGGTGCGGGAACTGCGATAACGGTCGCTCCTGGCGTTGGACAGCCAGGTGGCAGCGACAGCGGCAGCCCCGCGAGCTGACGGCGAACGGCCATGGCGTCGCTGATATCGACCGAACCGTTGCAGTTGGTATCGCCCCAGTCCCGGGCGGTTCCATCGACCACGACCGCTGCGCCGATGGTATCGCATGCGCTGCCGGAGAGGCCCGCAAGCCCTCTCAACAGGCTGAGGGCATCGGTCGCATCTAGCGCACCGGAGCAGTCGGTATCCGCCCATTGCCGCTGCCCTTCGATGAGTGGCTCCGCACTGACAGTGATGACGATGGTGTCGCTGGCGCTGTTGGCCTCTGAATCCGTTGCGGCCATGGTCACGGTGTGGGTCCCGGGCGAAAGAGTGTAATAGGGGAGACTGGCGCCATGACCGAGCGGGCCATCGAGATTCGAGGACCACCCCACGTTCGGACCATCCAGCGTGCCGTCATCCAGGTCCCACGCCGCGGCCTGGAACCAGGCGAGGTCGCCACTGCGCAGGCTCGTCCTCGTGGGTCCGATAATCTGTGCGTTGGGCAGCTTCGTTGGCACCGAGAACGGTGTGCTGCTCGCGGAGGCGCTGTTGACGCCATCGCTGGCGATGACGCGGAAGGTGGCATTCACGCTCCCGCCCAGCACGTCGAAGTCCACGGCGAGGCCTGGGTCCG
>JBBSKE010000349.1:0-4434 GCA_038256595.1 Tepidiformales bacterium
AGGTGTTCACGAGGGGAAGCGTACGGCTGGGAGAATCCCGGCTACGCAATCGGCGGCTGGCGCAGGGTTACAACTCTCTTGCGATCGCGGTTGCTGCGAATGACATCGGGGGATTTCCTATGCGTCCTCATGGTGACGCTGCTGGTGACGGACGGTTGCCATGCCGACTATTTGGGTGACTATGAATACCACCGCACGCATGAAGGGCAACCGCAGTTCCGCCGGCGAGACGCTTCCCGGCGCCCCGCTCGAACGGGCACCGGCTGCCAATCCCGGCGAAACGTTCACTTCCAACACGTCGGTATCTCCAGCGAAGCAACGATTGCGCTGGCGGCGGCGCGCGATCCTCGTCCCGGCGATGGCGCTCATTGTCGCCGCCGGGTTGGTGGTCGCGCTCGTCGTGGCGATGAGTGGGGGGAACGCACCGGCGGCCTCGACGGCATCCCAGGGGGAGGACCCGTCGCTTGCGCTGGCGCTCCCAGGCACGCCGACGCCGGTCCCCGAACCTACGGAGACTCCAGCCGATGTCCCGGCGACCGTCGCCGACACGGCCGCCGCGCCGGTCCGGGTTCGCTACGAGATTACCACCGGCGATAGCTGCGACCTGGTGCGCCAGAAGTTCGGCTTCTCCGCTGCGGAATCTGCCGATTTCTCGACGGCTCTGTCCCGCATCAGCGGCCGAACGCCGGCCAACCAGTGCACATTCGGCCAGGGCGACGTCGTCTGCGTTCCGACCGCGGCGGACCTCGAGCAACTGGACAGGCTCACGCGCGACACTGGCTGCCTGCTCGGCGGCACCCCGGCGGCGTCCGGTACTTAGGGCCTGCTCAGCGCATCCTCGACGGCGGCGCGCAGCCTCGGCAGGTCGAATGGCTTTTCGAGAAAGGCACAAATCGAGAGGCCATCGAAGCGTTCTCGCGCGTCATCTTCGGCGTAGCCCGTCATCAGGATGACGCGCGTCTCGGGCGCGACTCGTTGCATCTCTTTGACCGTCGCCCGGCCATCGAGTCGTGGCATCGTGAGGTCCACGAGCACGCACCCGATCTCGTCCCGGTGAGCGTGAAAGACCTCGAGCCCCTGGATGCCATCGACCGCCTGGAGGGTGGTGAATCCGAACAGGGTGAGTGCGCGCACGGTCACCATGCGGACTGAAAGGTCGTCATCGACTACCAACACTGTACGGCCTTGTGCCCCGGACGCAGCTCCATCGCTCATGTCGAGAGTTCCTCGGTTCGATGCACGAAAATGTGCTTCTCCGCAGATTTATGGTCCAACGGCGAACGAGAAATATGGATGAACGCCCGCGCTGGAGACCTCATTATGGGAAGTTCTCAGAGACATTTGCAGTCGCGAATTAACGGATCGCAGCGGTCCGGACCTTGCGACCGCGACAGCATTCCCGGGCATGCAAACGGCCGCGATCGATGATCGCGGCCGTTTGGCTAGTGCGAGGGTCGAACGCTTAGATGCGCTCGATGACGGTGCTGATGCCCATGCCAACGCCGATGCACTGGGTGGCGAGGCCGTAGCGGCCGCCACTGCGGCGAAGTTCGTGGGCGACGGTGAGGACGAGGCGCGTGCCAGTCGCCCCGAGGGGGTGACCGATGGCGATCGAGCCGCCGTTGACGTTCACGCGGTCCATCGGGATGCCGAGTTCGCGGCAGGACGGGATGACCTGGGCGGAGAAGGCTTCGTTGAACTCGACGCGGTCGAGCTGGTCGGCGGTGATGCCGGCGTGGCGGAGGGCCTTGCGGGTCGCCGGGATCGGGCCGAGGCCCATCACCTGCGGCTTCACGCCAGAGACGCCGAAGCCGATGATGCGCGCGAGCGGTTCGAGGCCGAGTTCGAGGGCCTTCTCTTCGCTCATGATGATGGCGGCGGTGATGCCGTCGTTCGTGGGGCAGGAGTTGCCGGCGGTGATGCGAATCTCCTGGCCGGTCGGGCTGACGAGGCCCTTGATGCCCTGGAGCTGGCTTAATGCTTCGATGTTCGTCCCCGGGCGGAGGCACTCGTCGCGGTCGAAAATGACCGTCTTGCCGTGCGCATCGGCGACCCAGTTGCCCTGGTCGTCGAACACCGGTTCTTCGACTTCGAGCGGGATGATTTCGTCGTTGTAGATGCCCTTCTCGTAGGCGGCGGCGGTCCGGCGATGGCTGAGGACGGCGAATTCGTCCATCTCCTCGCGGGAGAGGTTGTAGACCTCGGCCACGTTCTGGGCCGTCTGGGTCATCGAAAGGACGGGCGAGTAGTCGAGGATCTCGTCCTGGAAGGCGACGGAAAAGTCGTCGAAGTGGTTCTTGGCGAGGTTGCGCTGGACGTCGTTCTGCTTGAGGCGGCGCTGGTTGAACTCGGTGATGCGGTTGGTGTCGCCGCGCGGCCCACCGCCGAGGGAGCGGCCCATGCGCTCGATGCCGAGGGCGATGCCGCAATCGGTGGCGCCGACCATGATCGACTGGGCGACGCGGTGCAGGGTCTCCATGGAGGAGCCGCACTGGCGGTTCGCATCGAAGGCGGAGATTTCCGCGGGCAGGCCGGCGAGGCGGGCGACGGTATCGGCGCCGATGCCGGCGAGTTCTGGCGCACCCATCACGTTGCCCATGCCGATGTCTTCGTACATGTCGTCGGTGATCTTGGGGTTGCGATCCAGCAGCGCGCGGAGGACCTGTGCGCCTGCTTCATCGAGACGGGTGGCGACGAGCTTGCCACGGCCGCCGCGAGCGAAGGCCGAGCGAGCGCCATCGACGATGACGGCATTCCTGAACTGCATAGTTTGTCCTTGGGCGCGGGCCGATCGTGCGGCCGGAAACGCAGACCGAGTCTACCCGCGATGACGCTCCGAAACCAGACCGAAATACAGAAATTCCCCTCGATTTACCGCCTGATGGCGTTGAATCTCGAATTTTCTTCGGATTCGCGTCGAATTCATTTCTGTTCGCAATCGTTTCGGAATGGCGAGATATTCGGCCCACGCGAATATCCTGCAGCGCAATATGCAAGAATCGCCGTAACCGGGGCGAGCTGGCCGGTCTCGGCTTTGGAGCCGCCAGGTGGTATCACTGTAGGCATGAGTGCGGCAATCGACCGGCGGGCATTCCTTCGCATGGCAGGCAGCGCGGCAGTTGCGCTGGCCGCTGGAGCAGCCTGCGGCGGCGACGACAAGGCAAGCGTCCCACCCACCGCGCCACCAACTTCGACGCCAGCCGCCACAGCCTCGCCGGGAACGACGAGCACGGCCACCTCGGCGCCAGCGACTGCCACCTCCTCTGTTGCTGCCCCACGGCCATCGCCGGCGGGACCACCGGATTGGAGCCTCGTTCGCAACCGGATCAATGGCGAACTGCTCCTTCCTCCGGATGCGGGCTTCGACACTCGCAAACGGCTGTTTAATCCCCGATTTGACGCGGTAAACCCGGCCGCGGTGCTGCGCTGCGGCGCGATCGACGATGTCCGCGTTGGCATCGAGGCAGCAGAGGGATGGGGCCTGCCGGTGGCGATGCGTTCAGGCGGGCATAGTTACGCGGGCTATTCCACTGCGGCGGGCGGACTCGTGATCGATACGGGCAGCCTTCGCGGATTTACGTTCAATAGCGGTAGCTCAAGCGTGCTCGCCGGGGCGGGACAGCGGCTTATCGACGTCTACACCGCGTTCGCCGCACTTGGGTTGGCCTTCCCCGCAGGCACCTGCGCGACCGTCGGGCTGACCGGCCTCGCGCTCGGCGGCGGCGTCGGCGTCTTCGACCGCTCGTTCGGGCTGACCTGCGACAACGTCACGGCGGTGCGCATCGTCACAGCGGGCCTGCAGGTGCTCGATTGCAATGAAAGCGAGAATTCGGACCTCTACTGGGCCTGCCGGGGCGGTGGCGGCGGCAGTTTCGGCGTCGTCACGACCCTCACCTTGCAGGGCCACCCCCAGGGCGACGTCGTCGTTTTCAATATGAGTTGGCCGTGGAGCGCCGCCGCTGATGTGCTTGGCGAGTGGCAGAACTGGGCCTATGAGGCGCGCGACGAACTCTGGGCGAACTGCGTGCTCTCCTCGACCGGCGGCTCGACCCCGGCGATCTCGGTGAACGGCGTCTTCCGGGGCAGCCTGGCCGACGCCAACGTCGAACTCGACCGGCTGGTGAACGTCGCCGGTGCGCCTTCGAACCGGAACGCGTACGTGTCCGGCCTGCTCGATGCGATGAAGACTGAAGCAGGGTGCGGCCGCCTCACGATCGACCAGTGCCGCCTGCCCTCGGACAACGCAGCCGGTCGGCTTGGCCGCGAAGCCTCGCACGCCGCCTCCGCGTTCTTCCGCACTCCGCTGGACCAGGCGGGAGTGACGGCCATGCTCGATACCGTGAACGCGCGCCAGGCGAATGGCCGGCTCCCGGGCGGCGGCATCATCCTCGACCCGATGGGCGGCGCCATCAACCGAGTCGCCCCGGACGCGAC
>JBBSKE010000350.1:0-4422 GCA_038256595.1 Tepidiformales bacterium
CGAACGGCTTCGAAGATACGATTACGACCGCCACCGCCTTCTCGGCGGACCTCCTGAACGACGTCCTCGTCGGCAACCTCAAGGAGATTGGCGTCACGCTCAAGACGGAAAACGTCGGGACCGACTTCAACGTCTTCCTGGCGCGCGAAGTGGCGGGCGACTACAACCTGGCGGCGACGCTGTTCAACTCGGGCCCTTACCCGGACGCGCAGCTCGTGCTCTACCACCACACGGACCCGAAGAAGGGCAGC
Source organism: Tepidiformales bacterium (assembly GCA_038256595.1). Lineage (GTDB taxonomy): Bacteria > Chloroflexota > Dehalococcoidia > Tepidiformales > Tepidiformaceae > JBBSKE01. The sequence continues at coordinate 252 of JBBSKE010000350.1, forward strand.
CGCAACTACGGCAAGGCCGGTTCCCCGGAACTCGATGCCAAGCTGGACAAGCAGCAGACCATCTACGATGCGGCAGAACGCCAGAAGCTCGTTTTCGAGATTCAGCGTGACCTGATCAACAACCCTGGCCCCGGCTGGGTTGGTTCGCGCATCAGCTTCGGAGTCGCCTCGACCGCCCTGCAGAACTACCTGCTCACGCCGTACTCCACGGGCTACCGCCTGGGCGAGACCTACTGGCTCAAGGCCTAGCAGGTCCCGGCGCTCAAGATTTCCAGACGGCGGCGCTCAGAAGTGGGCGCCGCCGTCTTCGTCCTTCACTTGCGAGAGGCAGATTGTGTCCAAATTCATCCTGAGAAGGCTCATTCTCGCGCTGCCGACAGTGTTCATCGTGTCGTTCCTTGCGTTTGCGATGATTCGCTTGAACCCGGATGCGATCGTGACGGCCCGCCTGGGCGAGGCATTCACCCCCGAAGCAGCCGTCCTCGTCCGCGAGGAGTACGGGCTCGATAAGCCCATGTATACGGAGTACTTCCGCTGGGCCGGCCGGGTAATGACCGGTGACCTCGGGACCTCGGCCATGTCCTACAAGCCGGTGGCCGAAGAGATTGGCCCGAAGATTATCGTGACCCTGGAACTTGCCTTCATGGCCGTCGGCTTCGCCGTCATCATGGGCGTGCCGGCGGGGCTGCTCACGGCGATGCGGCAGGATCGCTGGCCGGACTTTGTCGTTCGAACGATCGCAATCTTCGGCCTCTCGGTTCCCAGCTTCTATATCGCGACGGTCGTCCTGACGTTGCTCGCGGTGAACTACAACTGGATTCCGCCGCTCGGGTACACCGCGTTCTGGGATAACCCGATCGAAAACATCAAGCAGTTCGCCTTCCCGGCGTTCATTCTCTCCCTGAGCACGGCCGCCTCCGTGATGCGCTTCACCCGGACGATGATGCTCGACGTCCTGCGCCAGGATTACATCCGCACGGCGTGGTCGAAGGGCCTGCGCGAACGGGTTGTCGTTTCGCGCCACGCACTGAAGAACGCGATGTTGCCGGTGATCACGATTCTCGGCCTGACCATGGCGGGTCTCGTCGGCGGGACGGTTATTTTCGAGACGATCTTCGCGCTGCCAGGCGTCGGCAGCTACCTCTCCTACGCGGTGTTCCAGAAGGACTTTGCGCCCGTCCAGGCGGTGGTTCTGCTGTTCGCCTGTTCCGTCATCATCATCAATTTGATCGTGGACATTAGCTACACGGTCCTAGACCCAAGGGCGAAGGTGTAGCAATGGCTGGAGCAGTAGAGATCCTTGAGTTTGGCGAACGCAACCGCAAAGGCCCGAGCACCCTCACGCGGGGAATCGGCTTCATGGGCGCGCTCGCTCGCCGGAAGACGATGGGCTTCATCGGCCTCTGCATCCTGACGTTCATGCTGATCCTGGCCGCCTTCCCGGCGTTCTTCGCGACGCACGACCCGGGCGCGGACGCGGGCGAACGGTTCCGCGGACGCTGTCTCGGGCCATCCGGCTCGTTCCTCTGCCCGGACCAGGTGCAGGAAGGCATTACCTTCGGCGGGGTCACCATTGGCGGCTCCGTGGACGTCGTGAAGGGTGACCTTTCGACGCCACTCGGCACCGACCAACTCGGCCGCGACACCTACAGCCGGCTCATCTGGGGTACGCGTGTTGTCGTCCAGGTCGGCTTCGGCGCCGTCTTCCTGAGCTCGCTCATCGCCCTGACTGTCGGCGTTTCGTCCGGCTATTTTGGCGGCAAGTTCGACCTCATCATGCAGCGGCTGGTTGACTCGGTGATGGCCTTCCCACCGCTGGTCGTGCTACTCGCGCTGCCAAACATGATCGGCGGCCCGTCGATCACGAAGCTGATATGCATCCTCGGGGTGCTCGGCGGCGTCGGCGGTTCGCGAGTCATCCGTTCGTCCGTCGTTGGCCTGCGCTCGCTCCAGTATGTGGAAGCGGCGAAGACGATTGGCGCGACGGATGCCCGGATCATGGCCCGCCACCTCGTGCCGAACATCTTCGGGACGCTGATGGTGCAGGCCACCATCGGCCTCGGCGGCACGATTCTCGCAGAAGCGGGGCTCAGCTTCCTCGGCCTTGGCGTGCAGGACAACTCCAACCCGACATGGGGCTACATGCTCAACCTCGGCCGTACGGTCGCCCTGCAGGAGCCGTGGCAGGCTATTTGGCCGGGCATCGCCATTGCGATCGTCGTGTTCAGCATCAACATGCTGGGCGACGCCCTGCGCGACCTGCTGGACCCTCGGCTTCGTGGAGCGAGGGGCAGCTTCGGCTAGCCCCACCTTCCGAGCTTCGACCACACAGGAGAAAGGGCCAGCCATCGCGCTGGCCCTTTCTGGTGTCGGAGCTTCCTGTCGGTTGGCCAACTGGAGTGGGCCTGCGGGCAGGGAGACTTGGTGGCGAGTCGAGACGACCACTCCGTCCCCGTCGTGGTTCTGAGGTTGTGCAACTTTTGCGAGCCGGTAAAGGCGCATTGCCTCCTGCAATCCTGCGCACGGTCTTCTGGCGTACCATCAAATTGACCACCCGGGCGTCGTCCGGGGTGGCCGGATCGCGGCAGTTGAGCGACGCCGTGCCGGGTGTGCCCCTGCATTACTGATGTCGCTCTGGACGGAAGGGTGTTTCGCGTTTGGTGCGATGGGCCGGTGGCTGGCGCTGGGTTGGCGCGTTCGCAGGGGTTGTCCTGATTGGCCTCCTGCTTCGCGCACCCTCTTTATTCGAACCGATGTGGTACGCGGACGAAGGCTACTTCGCCTCGATTGCCGCTGGCGTGCGAGATGGCGGCGTGCTCTACGGCGACCACTGGGACCTCAAGCCGCCGATGATTTTCTGGACCTATGCGGGCGTGCAGAGCGTGTTCGGCACCTCCGTGACAGCCATTCACGCGGCAAGCATCGCTGCCCTGCTGGTGGTCTACGGGGCGACCGCTTTCGCCGCCCGGGAACTCGGATCGCCGGCGCGCGCGGTGGTCGCGGCGGCCGTAGTGACGGTCTGCCTCGGCGGGCCGCTCTTCGAAGGCAACCTCGCGCTGACGGAGAACTTCCTGGTCGCATTCACAGCGCTGGCGGCTTGCACGTGGCTGCTCGCGGTCAGAGGGGAACCATCGCGGCGGCGCACCTGGTTCTTCCTCGCCACCGGTCTACTCTTTGGTATCGCAGCGAACTACAAGCAGGTCGCCCTCTGGGACGCGGCTGCCTTCGGACTGATGACCCTGGTGGCGGTTCGCCGCCCCTGGCTGCCACTCGCGCAGATGGCCGGGGCCGGACTCCTAATGTTCGTGCCCTTCGTGCTCTATGCGTTGCTCACGGGCAGCATTGCGGCGTACTGGGAGGCCGTCGCCGGCTTCCTCGGCCCATACGCGGAAACGGCGCCACAGCCGCAGTTCGCCCTGCGATTTGCGCGCTACCCGCCGCTCGCGGTCATCGTCGCCTGGGTCGTGGCGAGGCGTGTACGCGGCCAGGACGTGCCGCTGACGGCGTTCGCGCCGGTCTGGCTGGCCGCTGCTTTCGCCGGGGCCGTTTCGAGCACCTACCCGTTCGCGCACTACCTCATGCAGCCGGTCCCAGCGCTCGCGCTGACGGTCGCGTTCATCCCACTGCGGCCGGCGACCTACTCGTTGCCGGGCTGGGCGCTGCGCGGAGCGATGGCTGGTCTGATGGTGCTCCCCGCGCTCTGGGTGGTCGACCGGCAGTACGGCGAGGAGATCACCGACCGGGGCCGCGAGATTCACCGGCGCTACTACCTGGCGTTCTTCGACCGGATGTCCGGGGACATCGACGAGCGCGAGGCGGCCAACCGGCTCGGCCCGACGCCCGCGATTATCGACGATGTGCGCGCTGCCATGACCGTTCGCGACGGCGACCCCACGCTCTTTGCCTGGGGCCACTTGCCGTGGATCTACGCGGCTTCGGGCTACACCAATTCGGCCAAGCACTACTCATCGTTCACAGCAGCCGTGATGCCCGAGACGCTGGACGAAATTCGCGAGCGCATCGAACGCGACCCTCCAGATTATGTGCTCGTGATGGCCGTCACCGACGTGCCGTTCCCCTGGCTCGATTCGTTCGTCGAAGAGCATTACCGCCCGGTCGAAGAGCAGAAGGACTGGGCGCTCTACCTCCGGAAAGACCTCCAGCGAGACGC
>JBBSKE010000351.1:0-4417 GCA_038256595.1 Tepidiformales bacterium
ATCCACGAATGGTTGCGAAATCTCCGTCCCGTTCGCGATAACTGGTATCGCTGCGGGGTTGCATTTCCGTAAAACGTCGTTTGCCGCAGGATTCCCGCCTGTTTATGCACCGATGAACCATTTCCGCAGCATGCGAGATAGAATGTCTCGAAATTGTCGCCGCAGCGCCGCCGATCGTGCGATCAAGGAGTCCCGTGTGCGCAGAATCGCGCTTGTCCTCATCGTCCTGGCAGCAGGATTCGCAGCCAGCGCAAACTACCGTATCAGCCCGACCCGCGCCGCAGGGCCATACATCGTGACCAGCACCGCCGACCCGGGCGACGGCGATTGTGCCACGAACGGCTGCACCCTTCGCGAGGCGATCGCTCTCGCAAACGCCGGCAACACGAACGAAATCGAGGAGATCCACTTCGATATCGATGGCGGCGCGGGCGGCGTCAAGACGATTCTCCTTCAGTCCGAACTGCCGCCTATCGACGAGCCCGTTCGCATCCTCGGCTTCACGCAGGGAACGGCTTCCGGCGTACTCTGCCCGGAAACCCGTGAGATCCTCATCGAAATCGATGGCAACGGCCTCGATGCGAACGGCCTCGTCGTACAGTACGAACCGTCTAGGACGCAGGGCACCGCGATTCGAGGCGTATCGCTGATCAACTTCCAGGGTGATGGCGTCGTCTTCGAGAACGGGGGCATTCACAACGTCCAGTGCAGCAACATTGGTGTGGACCCGGCCGGAAATGTCGCGGGCAACGATGGACACGGTGTGGTCGTCGCAGCAGGCGTCACTGGCAGCGTGAATATCGGCGGACTTACCGCAGGCGACCGGAACATCATCTCCGGGAACGGCGCCGACGGCGTCCGGATCGAGGGCGGCAACCAGGTCCGCGTATTTGGCAACTACATAGGCACGAACGTCGCCGGCACGAGCGACATGGGCAACGGCGAGAATGGCGTCACGGTGACTGGCGGCATCGATGTCGAAATCGGCAGCTCCGCCCCGGGCAGCGGCAACGTCATTTCGGGTAACAACGCCAATAGCGGCGCGACCGGCATTTACGTCAATGCACCCAACTCAGTTCGCATCTACGCCAACAAGATCGGGACGAACGCGGCCGGCACTGGGGCCATCGCCAACAGCTACGGGATCTGGACCAGTTCGACCAGCACATTCATTGGCAGCAGCCAGTTCGCGGACACCGGAAACCTCATTTCAGGCAACACAACCGCGGGCGTCTTCCTCCAGGAGGCTGCCCAGGCGTCCCTTTATCGCAACCTGATCGGGACCAACGCCCTCGGGACCGCCCCAATTCCGAATGGCGTGGGCATCATCATCGATGGTGCCGAAGTCATCAACGTCGGCGGGAATGGCGCAGGGGTGCAGGTCATCTCCGGGAACACGTCACACGCCATCGTCATGACCGGGGGATCTGTATTCCTGAACATGTCCAGCAACCTCGTCGGCTACGCCCTCAATGGACTCGACCCGCTGCCGAACGGCGGCGATGCCCTTCACGTGGAGACCTCAGCGAACGGCTCGCCCTTCGGAGGTTCCATCGGCGGCGAAGGCGGCTCCGAGAACTATTTCTACGTGCGCGCGCCGGGCTCAGCCGTCGCAAACGTCGTCAGTATCACCCGCAACCCGGGAGACGGCCCGGTGGGCGGCTTCTTCCTCGTGCAGAACTACTACGACAGCGACGGCCACGGCATCGACCTTCGCGAAAGCACCGACACCGCCAACACCATCACCGAAAACGACAATCTCGATGGGGACACCGGCGCCAACGGCTTCCAGAATTTCCCGGTCATCACCACTGCCGTCGCTGGCGCCAACCCCCAGATCGCGGGGACATTCAATTCTGTCCCCAGTACCGGATTCAACATCTACTTCTATGCGAGCACCACCTGCAGCGCGTCCCACCGCACGGGGGAGCGCCCGCTCGGCGACAGCATCCTCGGCACGGACGAAAATGGGAACGGCAGCTTCGATCTCAGCACCATAAGCGGCTTCTCCGCCGGCGACTTCATCACCGCCAACATCCAGCGGCAGGGCTCGGCCAATCCGAACCCTCCCGGCGGCACCGCTGGCGATACGTCCGAGTTTAGCGCGTGCTTCCAGGCCACCGGTTCCACTGGGCCATCGATCAGTGCGCTCGACCCGTCGTTCGCGGTCGCCGGGGCGTTCGAATTCGAACTGCGCGTCCTCGGCTCCGGGTTCGACAACAGCCACGACATCTTCTGGGACGGCGACGCCCTCGATACCGAGTTCATCAACGCCGGCGAACTGCGCGCGGACATCTCGACGGCCACCCTCGGGAAGCTCATGGGCTCCGCGCAGGTCGAGGTCGGGGATAATCCCGGCGAGAGCAACGGCGTGTCGTTCATCATCAAACGCTCGTCATCCGATACGAACTGCGACGGCACGGCGAGTGCGGCCGACGCCCTGCTGGTGTTGCGCGCGCTCGCAGGACTCCCGGTCGATACGAACGGCTGCTCGACCGACGTCATCGGTTCGAACCAGACGCACATTAGTGACGTTCACTGGATTCGCCAGGAGATCGCCGGGCTTGTCGAACCGATTGCCTCCGGCAACCAGGGCCCATCGACCTAGCCAGCCCTACCGCAGCGGCGCGCGTGGCGTAGCATGTCTCCCGGTTCGAACCCCGGAGGAAGCTATGCCACGACCCCTGGATGGTGTCCGCGTCATCGAATGCGCGAACTACGTCGCAGGTCCCGCAATCGGCGCGCTGATGGCCGACCTCGGCGCCGACGTGATCAAAGTCGAGCCTCCCGGCGGCGACGTGATGCGTGGCGTCAACGTCTCCGTGAACGGCGGACCCTCGCCAATAAATTACCGCTTCGAACTCGAAAACCGGGGCAAGCGGTCGGTCGTAATCGCGCTCGACCGGCCCGGCGGCCCGGACCTCGTGCACGACCTGATCGCCGGCGCCGACGTCTTCCTCACGAACCTGATCGCGCCGCGCCTGGCGAAGTTCGGCCTGCTCCCGGCCGACGTCCTCGCCCGCCATCCGCGAGCGATCCACGTCTCCGTGACCGGCTACGGGCTGACCGGACCGGATGCCGCTCGCCCCGGGTTCGATTACTCAGCGTTCTGGTCGCGCTCCGGGATCATGAGCCTCGTTGGCCACCCGGGCGCCCCGCCAGTGCTCAGCCGCGTCGCCCAGGGGGACCACACGACTGGCATGAACGGCCTCGCTGCCACCCTCGCCGCCCTCCGCCTGCGTGACATGACCGGCGAAGGGCAGGTCGTCGAACTCTCGCTCCAGCGCACCGGTGTCTACACGATCGCCACAGACTTCGCGCAGGCCCTCATCGATGGCAACCAGCCGCCGCTGTTCGACCGTTCCGCCCCGCCGAACCCGATGCACAACACCTACCAGGCCGCCGATGGCCGCTGGATCATGCTCGTCCACATGACGCCGGACCCCTACTGGCCGAAGCTCTGCGCGGCGCTCGAACGGCCGGACTGGGCGGCGAACGACGAGTACGCGACCCTCCGCGGCCGCCAGGCCCATGGCGCCGCGCTCGCCGCCGAGGTCGAGCGCATCTTCGCCCTCCACGACAGCAGCCACTGGTACGCCGCGCTCGACCACCACGGCCTTATCTGGGCGCCCATGGCCCAACTCCCGGATGTCATCGCCGACCCCCAACTCGCCGAGCACGAGATGTTCCCGGCGCTCGACTACCCCGGCGGCGCGCAGTACCGCACGGTCGGCACGCCATTCGTCATCCACGGCGCGAACCTCGGCCCGCGCGCGGCTGCGCCCACCCTCGGGGACGCCACCTCCGAAATCCTGCGCGAATACGGCCTCGACGAAGAGCGCATCGCTGGGCTGGCCGCGGATGGCGTCTTCGGGTAGTGGTGCAGCTCGGTTGCTGCCTTCCTGCCGGACCTCAGCTATGGGATACGCCCGAATGCCGTGAGCCGGGGCGTGGCAATCCCAATGGTCGAACTTCGGCCCGAATAGCAGCGTTGTTCGCGCCCACTCGTCTGGGGCAGCTCACGGCGCTATCCGGTCGGCCCCCGGTAAACGCCCCTCAACCGGCCGTCGGGTACCATGCTCTCGAGCATTCGCACCGGAGGTGGACGATGAAGTCGAAGTTGAAGAGGCGCGCGCTCGTTGCGGCCGGGCTGCTACTGTTCGTGGCCTGGGCGTCGTGGTCCTGTGGCGGCGGCGAAGACGAACCCGATGACGCCGGCACCTCCACGTCAGACGCCACCATCCCCGGAGATGCAACCGCGGACCCCAACGCCAGCGCCACCGCGAACCCCGCCGATGCCATCCCGACGCTCTCGCCGGAGCGGCTCAATCAGGCCCTCCTGAACACCGCACAGAACATCACCTTCGCGCTCGAAATCGCCGGGGGCATCCGCAAGGCCTGCGAGACGACGCCCTGC
>JBBSKE010000352.1:0-4412 GCA_038256595.1 Tepidiformales bacterium
ACGAGTTCGCCGGGAGGCAGCGGCTGGCCGTCTTTCGCCGTCACGAGGCCGACCTGGTTCGCCGCCACGACCGTTGCGGGCATGATATCGACGCTGAAGAGGTCGGTGTTCAGGCGGTAGCGGCCCGGGAGCATCAGTTCGATCTGCGGGCCGCGCTGGCCGCCGGCGTTGATGAAGGCCTCGCCGTCCTGGTAGGCCTGGTGACCGGGCACCTGGCGGGCGAGCAGCCGCCCGGAGGCGATCTGCTGGCCGTCACGCGCGGTGACAACGCCGATGCTGCCCGAGGGCACGATGAGCGCCGGGACCACGCGGATGCGGAAGAGGTAGGTGTTGATGCGGTACTGGCCCGGGGGCAGCACGTCGATCTGGGTGCCCTTCTGGCCGCCGTTGCGCAGGAAAATCGCGCCGTCCTGGTAGCTATCGTGCCCATCGACCTTGCGACCGAAGATGCGGCCCGGGTCGAGCGGGTCGCCGTCGATCGATTCGACGATGCCGACTTCGTTCTCGGCGATCTCGATCATCGGCGTCTTGCGCACCTTGTAGAGAAACGGCGGGAGGAGGTGCAGGCCGGGAGAGAACACTCGCGCCTGGATACCGACTTCCCCGGCGAGCGCGACGACGCGCCCTTCCGGGAGCCCCTTACCGAAGTAGCGGCGCTCCAGGATGCCGACCTGGGTACCGCCAATGTTGACGAGCATGCCGCCGAAGACGACGAAAAAGAGGAAGAGCGCGAACAGCACTCCGAGCACGATGAGGATAGCCATAGGGGGCATTAGGTCGGTTTTCGAATAGCGGACCCGGAAACCGCGCTAGGTTCGGTGAGTGCCCCTGGTAACTTTGCACTCTGAAGCCGATCGTGCCGAATGATACAGAAAATCAGTCGCGACCGTCTATCGACGCGTTCGATAGCGAACTCGGCCTGGGATTATGCGCCGCCGATAACCACGTTCCATTCGCGCACCCGGTGACTGGTTACAAGGCCCGCCGTTACATATGGGTCATTCAGCACAAATTTCTCGACCTCTGCTTTCGACTCCACTCGGAAAATGAAGACGGCGCCGTCGGTCGGTTCCATGAGCGCGCCCGCCATGAGGAGACGGCCATCGGCATGCCATTCGCCTGCGTGGGAGAGGTGCCCTGGGCGAACCGGGACGCGGCGCTCAAGGATGTCAGGTACATAGTCATAGAACAGGATGTAGTGCATCGAAAACCCTCCGTCAGGCTTCGCGCCTGGTATTTGCGGCCGGCGCACTCTTTGCTGGGGCGAACCCAATGCGCCCTGCGATGAGCGGCAGCCAGCGGTCAATGAGGACCGCGATTCCCCATCCCGCGCAGCATACAATTCCGCCCGCCACAGCATCGAGGACGAAGTGGTTGCCGGTCATAATTACGGAAAAGAACATGGCGATCGGCCAGGCGAATCCGAGCACCCAGGCCACCGGATGCTTCCCGACGCGGGCGACCACCAGCCCGAGCAGCAGGGACCAGCCGAAGTGAAGGCTCGGCACAGCCGCGTACTGGTTCACGAAGGCGCTCGCCTCCTGCGCGTTGTAGCCGACGCGGTCGTAGACGGCCATCGTGTCGATGAGGCCCAGTTCGGGCAGCAATCGCGGCGGCGCCACCGGTAACAGCCAGTAGATGACGACCGCAATCGCCCCGGAGGCGAGGAATGCGTTCCGCGTGAGGTAGTAGTCGTGCCGGTGGCGGACGTAGAGGTAGACGGCAAAGATGACGATGACCGGCATGTGACCCCAGAAGTAGATCCAGTTCATCGTCTTGATGAGCCAGTACTCGCCGAGAATCCAGGACTGCATCTCCAGTTCCCAGTTCAATCCGAGCGCGCCCTGGAGGCGGACCAGGTCCTGCGCGCGAGCAATCGCCTCGTCGGCTCGGTCGACGACGGCCCCGCGAATCAGGAAGTAGACGAGGAACGCGCCAACAACGACGGCGATCTCCTGCAGGCCGAGGCGGCGAGCGCTTCGCAGCAGCGTCTTTGAACTATTCTTGCTTGCCGGCGACCCGGAAGAGGGCATTCCCGCCTCACATTGCCCCGCGGGGAGCGATTCACTATCTGATAACGCGCCTGCCGCTCTAGACTGGCGAAATAACCGTACCAAAATCACAGGCAGGGGTCTCAAGACATGGAAGTGAACGTTCAGCCGGGGAATATCGCCGAATTCGCGGCCGATGCCATCATCGTCAACCTCTTCGAAGGCGTGACGAGCCCTGCCGGGGCCACCGGCGCCGTCGATGCCGCGCTCGGCGGCCAGATCAGCCAGCTCATCGCCTCGGGCGACATTCGCGGCAAGTCGGGCGAAGTCACGCTGCTCCACACCTTCGGCAAGCTGCCCGCAGGGCGCGTCGTGGTTGCCGGGCTCGGAAAGCAGGGCGACTTCGATATCGACGCCGTCCGTAACCTGTCGGCGAACCTAACGCGCGCCCTCCGCAAGCCGGGGATCAAGACGGTCGCGACCATCGCCCATGGCGGGGGCATCGGCAACCTCTCGGCCGAAGCGAGCGCCCAGGCCGTCGCCGAAGGTGCGCTTCTCGGCGAATACCGCTACCTCAAGCACAAAAGCAGCACCGAAGAGCGCGACGAAATCGCCACGCTGACGATCGTCGAGAACGACGCGACCAAAGTCGATGGCATCAGCACCGCGGCGGCGCGCGGCGTCATCCTCGCCCAGGCGACGAACCTCACGCGGGACCTCGCGAACGCACCTTCGAACCACCTCTACCCGGTAGACCTCGCGAACGAAGCCGTAAAGATGGCCGCCGAGGTGGGCATCGAGTGCTACGTCATGGAGCGCGAGGAGATGGAAGCGAAGGGCATGGGCTCTCTCCTCTCAGTTGCGCGGGGCAGCGCCCAGCCGCCAAAGCTGGTTGCGATGCACTACAAGGGCCGCGGCGGCGACGGCTACGACATCGCCCTCGTCGGCAAGGGCATCACCTTCGACACGGGCGGCATCAGCATCAAGCCGGCGGGCAATATGGAGGCGATGAAAGCCGACATGACGGGCGCGGCCACGGTCATCACCGCCATCTACGCGATCGCGAAGCTCAAGCCGGCGGTCAATGTGCTCGCAGTCGCTGCCTGCACGGAGAACATGCCCGGGGGCAACGCCACGAAGCCCGGCGACGTGGTCACGGCGATGAACGGCAAGACGATCGAGGTCATCAATACGGACGCGGAGGGCCGCCTCGTGCTCGCCGACGCGCTCTGCTATGCGATCGAACTCGGCGCCGCCCGCCTCGTCGATGTCGCGACCCTGACCGGCGCGGCGACGACTTCCTTCGGCGACGTCTGCTACGGCGTGATGACGAACAACGAGGAGCTGGCCGGGCAGGTCGCTTCGGCTGCGAGTGCTGCCGGCGAGAAGACCTGGCGGCTGCCGATGTTCAAGGAGTACGACGACTACGTGAAGAGCGACGTCGCGGACATCAAGAACACGACCTCGAAGGGTGCCGGCACCATCGCCGGGGCGAAAGTCCTCGAGCGCTTCGTCGGCGAAACCCCGTGGGTCCACCTGGATATCGCGAACGTGGACATGTCGAGCGCGGACAAGGGCTGGGTCTCGAAGGGGGCGACCGGCTACTCCGTTCGCGCCCTGATTAACCTCGTCCTCGCGATGAACCCGTAGCCTCGAGGTGGTCAGGTTCGCCCGGGTCGACGTAGATCCGGGTGAGCACCCACGTGGAGATGCGAGTGAAGCGCATTCGAACAGAAACCGCCGCCAGCACGAATCCGGGCGGTGCGTCGATCGAATCGGCATCGGGCGAACTGCCGCGCGCCGGATTCCTCGCGCGTGTGGGCACTGAGATTCGCAGCATCTGGGAGATTAGCTCCCACGGGCACGCCCACGGCAGCGGGCCTGGCCAGCACCGAGACTGACTCGACCCACCTACGCCGAGCGGGCGGCCAGCTCCGTCTCGGCGATGTGCGCGTCCCAGTAGTGGACACACTTGGCGAGCACGGTGATGACGCTCTTCACCTGGTTCTTGAGTTCGAAGTACTGCGCCGCGGGCAGATAGAGCCGCTCCTCCTCGAACTTCGCCTCGACGTTCTCGAGGACGATCGTCGCGCAGAGCCAGGCAGCCATCTTGCGCGAATGGCAGGTCACCGAGACCCAGCCCGGGGTCGACATTTCGGTATAGAGGCCAGTCGTCTCCCAGATGCCGCGGCGAATCTCGGCGATGGCGTCGTAGTCTTCCACCGGCGGGAGATCGATGTCTTCCGGTGCGACTTCGTCGAGCGCCTGCTCCTCGCCGCGATGGGGCGGGCCTCCGAAAAGCGCCAGTTCGCAGAATCCGGTCCACATGGCGGCCCAGTCCGGGCGGCCATCCTCTTTCCAGATGAACTCGGCCGCCGCCATCGGCGCATTTTTCTTCGCGATCGCCTCTTCGTCGGGCGA
>JBBSKE010000353.1:0-4406 GCA_038256595.1 Tepidiformales bacterium
CTACGGTGGCCACCTGCGCGTGGGGTTGACTTCTTCGTGGGCCGAACCGGAGATGGTCGAAGCGTTCAGCCGCTCGCTCCAGGCCGCCTTTGACCGCATCGTCCGCGACGTCGCGGAACCCGGCCCGGATGCCCTCCCCGCCACCGGTCGAATCCCATACGCGCGCGAAATCTAGCGGCGAGCACGACAGGACACGAGCATCGCCTCGAACGTTGTGCCGCCGTACTCTGCAAGCGTGATTGAACGCCCCGAAATCCTCATCATTGGTGCTGGCGTGGTCGGCTGCGCAACTGCGGCCGTCCTCGCTGATGGCGGGGCGGCTGTGTCTGCCTACGACCTCAATCCGGTCGCCATCGCTCGCTTCCCCGGACGGATCTTGAGCGCAGTCGAATGCGAGCGAGGGTGGTCCGCGATCGTCATCTGCGTGCCGACGCCTACCGTCGAGGGCCGAATGGATAGCGGCCCGCTGGTCTCGGCGCTCCAATTCGTGGCCGGCCTGTCATTTGCCGACGGTGCGCCGACCCCGCTCGTCATTCGCTCGACCCTGGTTCCCGGCACGATGGACACCTTCATCCGGCCGCTCCTCGCCGCCGCGCTCTCCCGGGGCGAAGTCCCCGTAGCTCACTGGCCGAGTTTCGCCCGCGAGCGGGACGCCGCAGCGGACGAGCGCTCGCCCCGCCGCATCGTCCTCGGCGCCTACGAGGATGACCAGTCGACGGCCAACTTCTTACGCTCAGCGCTCGGTCACCTCTCGGAGCAGGTCACGGTCGTCCGGCCGATCGAAGCGGAACTTATCAAGCATGGCGCGAATCTCTACAACTCGCTGAAGATCAGCTATTTCAACGCAGTCGCCGATTGGGCTGCGGAGCGTGACGCCGATGGCCAGCGAATCGCGGACCACATCGCGGCCGTCGCGGAAGGCGCCTGGAACCCGGCGTATGGTACGCGGGTCGGCCCGGCGTTCGGCGGTGCCTGTCTCTCGAAGGACCTCGCCGCGCTCACGGCGCAACTCGCCACGACTGGAAGCTCGCATCTCGGGCTGCTCGCCGCCATCGCCGAGATAAACGCGGACCCGCGCCGCACGCCGGCCACCGCTTCCGCCCGCCAGCAGCCATGATGATCCGGATACCATGAACATCCTCTGGGTGGCGCGCCGGCGCCTGCTCCCGGTCAACTCGGGCGGCCGAATTCGCACCATGTTCACCCTCCGCGAACTCGCGCGACGGGGCGGCGTGACCGTGCTTTCGAGCTACGAAGCGCCCGCTCCCGATCGCGCCTACGAAACCGAACTCGCGCAGGAGTTTCCTGGGAGCCGGGCGATCTGGTCTGGCCCAGGCACCGGGAAGGTAACCCGTGCGCTGAACGTTGCCTCCGGCCTCCTGCCCCTCGCGTTCAATCCCGTCCGGACCATGACGCAATTGCAGCGAAGGATCGACCGGGAACTCTCCAGCGGTATGCACGATATCGCCGTCTTCGATTTCCTCGAATCCGCGTCGCTTCTGCCAGCCCGCCGCGATGTCCCGGTCGTACTGATCGAACATAATGTCGAGTCCGACCTGCTTCGCGACCAGTCAGGTATCCCAACTGCGCGTCTCGCCAGGCTTTCGCTTCGAATCCGGGCGCGCAGCCTGCGAAACATCGAAGCCGCAGCCGTGCGCCGCTTCGACCACACGATCGCCTTCTCCGAGCACGATGTGACGCGCCTTCGCGACCTCGCCGGGCACGACCGAGTCACTGCCGTCCCTACCGGCGCCGACGCGCGAGGCATGCACCCGAAGCCGCTGCCGCAGGGTGAGGCACCGGTCGTCCTCTTCACCGGATTGATGAACTACCCGCCGAATATCGACGCTGTGACCTGGTTCTGCGCGGAGATCTGGCCGCTGGTGCTCGCAGAGGTCCCGATCGCGCACTTCCGGATAGCGGGCCGAAACCCTGCCCCGGCCGTTCGCGCGCTCGCCTCCGAATCGGTAGCGGTCACCGGCGAAGTGCCCGATATGGCCGTTCAGTTCGCCGAGGCGTCGGTGGTGGTCGTCCCCTTGCGGGTCGGCAGCGGCACTCGGCTCAAGATCTTCGAGGCGATGGCCTGCGGCCGCCCGGTCATCTCCACAAGGCTCGGCGCGGCCGGTCTCGCAGTTCGCGACGGCGACGACATCGTGTTCGCAGACGAATCAGCGGATTTTGCCCGCCAGGTTGTCAGGCTGCTCCAGGACCGGGACGCCGCGCTCCAGATTGCCGAAGCGGCAGCGCAAACCGCGGTCGCCAATAGCTGGGAGGTGGTCGTGGAGAGTTTCGAGCGAGTGCTGCAGTCCGTTGTCGAATCTCACCGGGCGCACCGGGCCTGAGCATCGAAAACGGATGGTACCCCCGACTGGAATCGAACCAGTGCCTTCGGCTTCGGAGGCCGACACTCTATCCGCTGAGCTACGGGGGCAATCGCAGTTCGATGGTACGGCCTGCGTGCACTTGCCGCATCCGGCCGCCATCGCCGCTGATTCGAACTGGCTAGAGGTCCTGCCGCTTGCCGAATATCCAGAAGCTGCGCCCGGATTTCTTGCTCGACTTCGAAGACTCGCCCTCGGGGCCGTCCCAGCCGCGCCCACAGGACTGGCAATAGGCGTAGACGTTCAGGTTCACTCGGCCGCACCATGCACACGTTCGCATCTTGTTCCTCCAGGTTTGGCGAACCCTCGCCTTTCAAGAATTGTACCATCCGGGTGCGAATCGACACCCCTCAGCGGAACTTTCGTGCCCCCAGGATCGGCCACTGGTCGATGACATCCTCGCCCCGGCGGACGAAGTAGGTGTCGTGCAGGTTCAGGGTCGTGTCGCCGTGGCTGGGGATGACCTCCAGCACGTTCCCGGCCTTGAGCCGCGCGATGCCGTCGCCGGTGAGCGTCGCGTGCTCCTCCGAGAGGCGCGCCACCGTTACGCTGCCGTCTCGCGACATTGGCGCGCCGAATTCGTTCGTGAGCGACTTCATCCCGGCGTCGCAGACCGCATACGTCTCGCGCACGGAGATGACCGTCGTAAGGAGCGTTAGCGCGCTCCCGAATTCGTGCGGCAATACCGTTTGATAGCGGCCATCCATGAACACATACGAGCCCGCCTGCACCTCGGTCACCCACGGCTTCGTCCCCGAGATCATCGCGGTGCCGGTGCCGGCCACGGAGACGATTCCCGGCGCGAGGCCCGCCTCTGCCAGCGCTTCGACGTGCTGCAGGACGATCGAAGTCGCCGCGTCGGCCTTCGTGGTGCGCTCGCTCTCGTCGGCGATGAGCACGGCGTGGCCCTCGTAGCCCATGATCCCCCGATATTCGATGCCCGCCGCGATGAGCGCCTGCGCGAGTGCCACCGTCTCGGCGGTGGTAGAGGTGCCGCAGCGATGCATGCCGCTGTCGACTTCAATAATCGCCGCCGCCCGCTGGCCCGAGCGCGCCATCCCCGCGACCAATTCGTCGATGTTGAACCGGCTCTCGATCGCGACCGTCACGTCCGAGCCGCGCGCCAGCAGGGCCATCAAACGGTCGATTTTCACCTGCCCGACCACCTGGTTCGCCATCAGGATCGGCCCGAGCCCGGCATCGGCGAGCACTTCGGCCTCGCCCAGCTTCGCCACCGTGATGCCGATCGCGCCCGCTTCGAGCTGCCGTCGCGCGACTTCCGGAGTCTTCGGCGTCTTGAAGTGCGGGCGAAGCTTCGCGGGCCGGCCAGCAAAGAAGGCGGCCATTTTCGCGATGTTCGATTCGACCACATCGAGGTCGAGGAGGAGGCAGGGTGTATCGAGTTCGGCGATTTTCATGCGCGCAGTGTAGGCTGAACCGCCGCCCCACGGCACCCGGAGGCTGATGAAATGCACGCGACAATGGTGACATTCTCTTTCGAAACGATGGACGCGGGCGCGATGGCCGCCCTGCAACAGGAACGGGCAGCGCTCTACGACGCCACGCCCGGCCTCATCTCGAAGACGTTCTGGGTCGATGAGGCGACGAACGAGTGCGGCGCCTTCTACCTCTGGGAGGCGCCCGAAGCGGCCGCGGCGCTCTTCACCGAAGAGTGGCAGGTACGCGTCCAGGCCGTCTATGGCGCCCGGGAGATGCGCCTTCGCGACCTTGTGGTAACCGCCCGGAGCGGCGCTGGCAGCTGACTCCGCAATCTCTCCAGGGACTTCATTGAGCATGGATGTCGCAGCGCGGTTCGGCGGTGGTTGCCGTACCATCCGGCCATCATCGCGGGACCAGGTGCCATGCTTCAACGCTCCATCGATCTCCAGGAGCAGCAGGCGGAGATCGAGGCGCTCGAACAGCGCGTCGGCCAGCCGGGAGCGCCCGCTGTCGTCCAGCCCCTGCAGTCCGCGGACGGAGGCTCCCGGGCCGGCGATTGGGCGATGCCCGCCGCCGTCGCGTTGC
>JBBSKE010000354.1:0-4394 GCA_038256595.1 Tepidiformales bacterium
GCAGGCCGTGGCTGTCTTTCTGTAAACCGTGACCGCTCATTCGTTCCTCAATCTTGGGTCGAGAGTATCGCGCACGGCATCTCCCAGGAGGTTGGCGCCGAGGACGGCAAGGAAGATTGCCCCACCGGAGGTCATCGATATCCACGGAGCGCGCTCCAGGAAACGCGATCCGTCGTTCACCATGGAGCCCCAGCTCGAGGTCGGCGGTTGTACGCCCAGTCCGAGAAAGCTGAGACCAGTTTCGACAAGGATGGCACCGCCGACGCGCAGTGACGCGAGCACGATGATTGGCGCCATCGCATTGGGCAAGATGTGGCGGAAAACAATCCGCACGGGGGATGCGCCGACCACCCGGCCGGCGGTTACGAAGTCGCGTTCGCGCAGGGAGAGGGTTTCGCCACGGACCAGGCGAGCGGCGCCCGGGAAGCTCAGGATGGCGATGGCGATCATTGCGTTCGTCAGGCTCGGTCCGAGGGCGGCAGTGACCGCGAGCGCGAAGACGAGGCCGGGAAACGCGAGCAGAGCGTCCATCGCGCGCATCAGGATGGAATCGACGAGGCCGCCGAAGTAGCCGGCGACGAGCCCGATCACGGTGCCGATGACCATCGACACGGAGACCACGATGAGCCCGGAATAGAGCGAAACGCGGGCCCCGAAGAGCACCCGGCTGAACACGTCGCGGCCGAGTGAATCGGTGCCGAACCAGTGCTCGGCGCTCGGCCCGCGGAGGACGAGGATGGGGTTGATCTTGTCCGGGTCGTAGGGCGCGATGAGCGGCGCCGCAATCGCTGCGATTACCGTCAGCGAGAGCATCGCCGCGCCGACCATGCCGAGTTTCTGGCGGCGAAACGTCATCAGGAATCCGAGGATGCCCGTGCGGCGGGCGCGGCGCGGCAGTTCGCGCAATCCAATGTCGATGGGTGCTGGTGTGGTGGTCATCGCGGGTACCGTCGCTCAGGCATAGCGAATCCTCGGGTCGAGGACGCCATAGATCATGTCCACGGCGAAGTTCGCGAAGAGGTAGGCCAGCGTCGTTATGAGGAGCACTCCCTGGACAATCGGGTAATCACGCGCGTAGATGGCGTCCACGGCGAGCTTACCCATGCCCGGCAGCGAGAAGATCTGCTCGATGATGAAGGCGCCACCGATGATGCCCCCGAGTTCGAGGCCAACCACGGTGACGATCGGGATCATCGCGTTGCGCATGCCGTGGCGGAAGAGAATCGTCTTTTCGCGAAGGCCCTTCGCTCGCGCTGTGCGCATGTAGTCCTGGGAGAGCACTTCGAGCAGGCTCGAACGCGTCAGGCGCATGACGATGGCGGCGGCGCCCGTCCCGAGCGTAATCACCGGCAGGAGCAGCGAGCGGAGGTTGCCAATCGGGTCCTCCGTGAAGGGTACGTAGCCGGAAGGCGGCACCCATTCGAGGCGCACCGCGAAGACGTATATAAGGATGAACGCGACCCAGATGTTCGGGAGCGACAGGCCGAGCAGGCCGACGATGTTCGCGATCAGGTCCTGTGGCTTGTTGCGGTTGCGGGCAGCGATGATGCCGGCCGGGATGGCGATGATCCAGCTCAGCAGGAGGCTGAGGATGCCGAGTTCAACCGTGACCGGGAGCCGCTCGGCGATCGATTCGCGCACGGGCTGGTTCGAACGATAGGAGCGGCCGAGGTCGCCGATGGTCGCCTTGCCAACCCAGATTACGTACTGAACGGGGAGCGGCTTATCGAGGTCGTAGCGGGCGCGGAGGGCGTCGAGGGTGGCCTCGTACTCGGTCGCGTTGAGTTCGGTTTCCTGGCCAATCTGGACGGATGCAGGGTCACCCGGCGTTGCCTGGCGAAGGACGAAGAGGACGCCCGTCACAATCAGCAACACCGGGATCATCATGAGGAGACGGCGAACGACGTATTCGGTCATGGAACCCCAACCACCTGGTCACCCGCCCCGCGAGGGAACTCCGATTGCCGGTGCACATACACCAAGTGCTGGCGTTGCACCGGCATCAGCGTCCGTTTCCTAGGCCTTCTTCAGCCAGGCCGTGTCGTACACGCCACCGACGAAGTCGACGACCTTGAATTCCTGCACGGTGTCCAACTGGCCATAGAGGCCGGGCGGATTGTAGAGGAAGACGGTCGGCATGACGTCGATAAGGCGCTGTTCGGCCTTCTGATAGAGCACGCGGCGCTCTTCCTGGTTGGTGAGCAGCAGCGCATCCGCCAGGAACTTCTCGAACTCCGGGTCGTTGAATCCGGCAAAGTTGAACGCCGAATCCGCCTTGTAGTTGCCGCTGACGAAGCCATCCGGGTCGCTGCGGTTGCCGATGGCGTCGAGGGCGAGGTGGCCCTCGTGCGCCTTGAGGGCCTCAAGGAACTGGCTGGATTCGAGCTGCTTGATGTTCACCGTGATCCCGGCTTCGCCAAGCGAGGCCTGGAGAATCTGGGAGATGCTGCGATACGGCTCGGAGGCGGGAAGCACCATGTCGAGCGTGAGGCTCGTCTGGCCGGCCTCGGCGAGCTTCGCCTTCGCGCCGGTGAGGTCGCGCTTCGGGACCGCGCGGTCCTTCGGGTACATCCAGTTCGTCGGCGAGAACACCGAGGTGGCCGGGCGGCCGAGGCCGAAATAGATGGCCGCGCCGATGGCCTCACGGTCGATGGCGAGCCCAATGGCCTGGCGGACGCGAAGGTCGTTCGTCGGCGCGCGATTGACGTTGATGTACATGCGCGAGCTGGAGCTGGGGAGCCGTTCGACCGCAACAATCCCGGACGTGCTCTTGAGATCCGCGAAATCGACCGGCTGAATGGCCGCGGCAACGTCGATGTTGCGCGTCTTCAGGTTCGAAAGCATGACCGAGGGCTCGACGATCGGACGGTAGGTGAGGGTATCGAGGCGGGGCACGCGGACCGGGGCCTTGGCAGTGTTCCAGTAGCCTTCGAAGCGCTCCATCGTGAGATGGTCGTCCTTCTGCCACTCCTTCAGCTTGAAGGCGCCAGTGCCGGCCACATTGCGAGCGAGGTCCTTACCGAACTTCGTGATCGCGGTCGGCGAGATCATGCGGATGCCGCCGATGCTCGAGAGCGCGACCGCGTCCGGGTTGACCAGCTTGAAGCGGACGGTCTGGGCGTCCACAACTTCGATGCTGGCAATCTTGCGCTTGAGCGAAGCGCCGCCGGAGCTGCCGGTGGCCGGGTCGAGATAGCGGTCGAAGTTGACCTTCACGGCTTCGGCGTTTAACGGCGTGCCATCGTGGAAAGTGACGCTGGTGCGATAGGTCATGACGAGGGTGGTGTTGTCTGGATATTCCCACTTCTCGGCGAGGTTCGGGATGAGCTGCGAGTCATCGCTGTAGGAGAGGCTGGAGGGATAGAGGCCGGAGAAGACGGTGACCTCTTCGCTCAGAGTGCCGAGGTGGGCGTCGAGCGTGGTGATATCGCGGGAGGCGCCGTAGCGGAGATCGCCGCCGACCTGGACCTGTGCGGCCGGGAGGGCCGTAGGCGCGGGAGTCTGCGTGGGCAGTTCACCCTGGGGAGTGGCCGGGGTGTTGTCGTCGGCGCCGTCATCGCCGCCGCAGGCAGCGAGGATCGCGGCGCTGCTGACGCCGAGACCGGTCATCTGAACGAAGTATCGGCGGGAGATCGGGCGGTTGGCAGGGCGGGAAGATCTGGTGCTCACGGCGGCGTCCTTTATTTACTAAACTTTCTTAACTGATTGCGACGATAATCCGCCACACGCCGCCCGTCAATACCCCTTCCACATTAAGGTTGTGAGAACTGGCAAGTCTTTGCTGTCTCGCTCGCCTCCTGATGGAGGCCGCAGCTGCAGGTGCCCACGGCCCAGTTGCCTTATGACCGAACGCGCGAACAAAGCGGGAGCGAAGCAACAGACCGAAAGCTAACCAGGCAATGGGACCACATCCGCTCAGCCTTTCCGCACCCGTGAACCGAGACATTCGAGCGACTCAGAAACAGGCTGCCCGGCGTTCCGGGGCGGCTCGCCGAACGGCAGAGATAACCGGGAATGCCGGTTCCACCTAAGAACGGTGCCCTCCCCGCATACTCAGGAAGGGCGGCCCGGAGGTATCGAAACATGGTGACATTTGCCAGGGGACTTGACCGGGGAGCGCCGACACCAGGGCAGCCGCAGCCAAAAACTAATGGAGCATCAACGGACTGGTGAGAATAGTGGAATGATGGGGCATGCCACCGATTGTTCGAAAGGAAGGGTCGATTTGAGTTCACTGCAGTCGGTCCAATCGAGTCAGCCTGGTTTAACGGACCCGTTACCAGCGATGACCGAGCGACGTATCGACTGAGCCGCATGACGCGAGCAGCTCGGATCGCTATGTCTCGCCTCAGTCGGCTGCGAAAGGCAATCCGCTGTTTCGGCCAGCCGCCGTA
>JBBSKE010000355.1:0-4393 GCA_038256595.1 Tepidiformales bacterium
CACCCGGTCCGGCACGGTCTCGCGCACACGCACGCCAGTCACGCCCGCGACCACATCATTCAGACTTCCGAGGTGCTGGACGTTAACCGTGCTGATAACGGTGATCCCGGCGGCGAGGATCGCCTCCACGTCCTCCCAGCGCTTCTCCCGGGGCGAACCGGGGGCGTTTGTGTGCGCCAGCTCGTCGACCAGCGCGACCTGCGGATGGCGGTGGATGACCGCCTCGGTGTCCATCTCTTCGACCACGACGCCGCGGTACTCGACCTTCATCCGCGGCACGACTTCCAGGCCCTCGAGTGCCTGGATGGTCAGTGGGCGGCCGTGCGTTTCGACATAGCCGACGACGACATCGGTGCCCCGGGCAGACCGGCGCCGGCCCTCGTTGAGCATCGCGTACGTCTTGCCCGCGCCCGGTGCAGCACCGAGATAGATTCGCAGGCGGCCGCGCGTCGCCTTCTCCTCGTCGCGTTTCAGGCGGCGAAGGAGCTCGTCGGGGTCGGGTCGCTGTTCGTCGTTCTGGTGCATCGGAGTCCTGCTTCTTGTCACGGTACGCGTGACCTGGAATTTCGACAGCGGTCGCGCTGGTGCGAGCGAGTTAAGTAGCGGGGGAGAGTCGCGCTACCTCGCCGGGAACTGCTCGTCGAGCGCGAGGTTCAGTTCGAGCACGTTCACGCGCGGTTGGCCGAAAATGCCGAGGAATCGGCCCTCCGTATGGTCGTCGACGAGGCTGCGGATTGCCGCTTCGCCGGCGCCCCGGGCAGCGGCGACGCGAGCAACCTGCAGCCGGGCGGTCGCCGGGCTCACGTGCGGGTCGAGGCCGCTGGCCGATGCGGTGACCGCGTCCGCCGGGATGAGTGAGTCTGCGGCCAGGCCATTCTCCTCGCGAAAGGCCGCGGCGCGCTGTTCGAGCCCGGCGAACGACTCGTCGACGTCCGCGGTCGCCGGGTCATCGGCCACGCCTTCGATGAGCTTCGCGCTGGTCGGCCCGAGGTTCGAACCGCTGCTCGATGCGGCATCGTAGCCCCCGCCCGCCGCCGATGGCCGCCCGTGGAAGTACGTCTCCTCCGTGAACAGCTGGCCAACGAGGCTCGAACCCACCGCCTCGCCGTTCACTTCGAGCAGGCTGCCGTTCGCCTTCGAACCGAACAGCCCCCGGCCAATGCCGGTCACTGCCAGCGGGTAGAGGACGGTCGTGATCACCAGCAACAGGGCCGAGACGGCCAGCAGCGGCCGGATTTCGGCGAGTATCGATTGCTTTGCTGTGGTTTCCATGTGGTTCCTGCGATTCTGTGGAGGTTGCCTTCGTTCGCCCGGTGTGACCGCGGGCACGCTCCCTTGGTCGGTCGCGTTACTGATTGGGGTGTCGACTCGTCTGGCCGGGTCGTGTAACTGCCGATTTGGCTGGCGCGTTCCCCTGACCGGTCGGCGTAAGTTGCGATTGGCTGGTCGCGCTCAGACGAGCCTGAATAGGTTGATGATCACGTCGATCAACTTGATCCCGACGAATGGCGCCACCAGCCCACCGGCGCCGTAGATGAGCGCGTTGCGGAGGAGCAGCGGACCGGCACCAATGGGCCTGTAGGCGACTCCCCGCAGCGCCAGCGGCACCAAGAGGATGATGACCAGCGCGTTGAAGATGACCGCCGAGAGGATTGCGCTCTGGGGGCTCTCTAGTTGCATCAGGTTTAGCGCGTCCAGCTCCGGGTAGGCGACGGAGAACGCTGCGGGGAGGATGGCGAAGTACTTGGCGACATCGTTCGCGATGCTGAACGTCGTGAGCGCCCCGCGGGTCATCAGGAGCTGCTTGCCAATCGCGACAATTTCGATGAGCTTCGTCGGGTCGCTATCGAGGTCGACCATGTTGCCCGCCTCCTTGGCCGCGGAGGTGCCGCTGTTCATCGCGACGCCGACATCGGCCTGGGCGAGCGCGGGAGCGTCGTTCGTGCCGTCGCCGGTCATCGCGACGAGCCGCCCGGCCGCCTGTTCCTCGCGGATCACGCGAATCTTGTCCTCCGGCTTCGCTTCGGCGACGAAATCATCGACCCCGGCCTCCCGGGCGATGGTCGCGGCGGTCAGAGGGTTGTCGCCGGTCACCATAATGGTGCGAATGCCCATGCGCCGGAGTTCGTCGAAGCGCACCTTCATGCCCGGCTTCACGGTGTCCTTGAGGTAGATGAGCCCGAGCACGCGGTCGCCGTCGAGCACCGCCAGCGGCGTGCCGCCCTCGCCCGAGATGCGCGCGACCGCCGCCTGGAGTTCCGGGGTCGCGGTTGTGCCCGCTGCCGCGAGAATCGAGTCCACGGCGCCTTTGACCGTGCGGCGGCCGTCGACCGTGATGCCGCTCATGCGCGTGGCAGCGGTAAACGGTACGAATTCGGCCCCGGGGACCGCCACCGAGATCGTCGCGCCATGCGTGCGGGCGAGTTCGACCACGGAGCGGCCTTCCGGCGTTTCGTCGCCCTGGGAGGCGATCACGCAGGCCGAGATCAGCTCCTCGCTCGTGACACCGCCGACCGGGACGAACTCGGCGGCGAGGCGGTTGCCGAAGGTGATCGTGCCAGTCTTGTCGAGCAACAGGGTGTCGATGTCGCCGGCCGCTTCGACCGCACGCCCGGACATCGCGAGCACGTTGCGCTGGACGAGCCGGTCCATTCCCGCGATGCCAATCGCCGAGAGCAGCCCGCCGATCGTCGTCGGGATTAGCGTCACCAGGAGCGCGACGAGGACGATGATCGAGAGCTTTTCCCCCGAATAGAGTGCGAACGGCTGCAGCGTCACCGTCACGAGCAGGAAGATGAGCGTCAGCCCGGCGAGCAGGATGTTGAGCGCGATTTCGTTCGGCGTCTTCTGCCGGGAGGCGCCTTCGACGAGCGAAATCATGCGGTCGAGGAACGATTCACCCGGATTGGCGGTGATCCGGATGCGAAGGTAGTCGCTCGTGATCGTCGTGCCGCCGGTGACCGAGCTGCGAATATCGGTGCCCGGCTCCTTGAGTACCGGCGCGGATTCGCCCGTAATCGCCGCTTCGCTGACGTAGGCCACGCCCTCGATGACATCGCCATCGCCGGGGATGATGTCGCCCGAATCGACCCGGATGATGTCGTCGCGGCGCAGGCTGGCGGCAGGGACGACTTCGAGCTTGCCGTTCGACTCGCGCCTGGCAGTCGATTCGGTCCGTGTCTTGCGGAGCGTGTCCGCCTGCGCCTTGCCGCGGCCCTCGGCGATCGCCTCCGCGAAGTTCGCGAACAGCACCGTGAACCAGAGCCAGGCGGCGACCTGGAATTCGAAGCCGAGGAGCCCCCCGGCGTCGCCCTGGGCGGTGTCGCGTATGGCGAGCACCGTCGTCAGCACCGCGCCGATCTCGACGATGAGAATGATCGGGTTGCGGTAGAGCGTTCGCGGGTCCAGCTTCAGGAGCGCGTCCCGGAACGCCTGGCTCACGATTGTGGAGGTCCAGACTGCGGCTTTCTTCCGCTTTTCGATTGGCATGACGGCCATCTGAGGTCTCCTTAAAAACAAGCGTGCCTGTTAGTACAGCGCGCCATCGCGCATAAGGACGTGTTCGACGACCGGGCCGAGCGAGAAGGCCGGGAAGAAGGTCAACAGGCCAACGGCGACGATGACCGCGCCGAGCAACCCGCCGAAAACGAGGCCATCTACCGGGAAGGTGCCCGCGCTGGCCGGGACGCGCCGTTTTTCCGCCATCGTCCCGGCGATGACCATCACCGGGATGATGAACAGGTAGCGGCCGACCAGGATGCAGACGCCGATGCTGGTGTTGTAGAAGGTGGTGTTCGCGCCCAACCCAGCGAAAGCCGAGCCGTTGTTCCCGGCGCCCGACAGGTAGGCGTAAAGGATCTCTGAGAGCCCGTGGGGCCCGGCGTTGTTCAGCGTCGCCGTCCCCACATCGTTGACCGCAGCGATGGCGGCGAAGATCAGCATCACGGTCGCAAACGAGAGCAGGGTGACCATCACCGCCTTGATTTCGCGCGCTTCGATCTTCTTGCCGAGGTATTCCGGGGTGCGCCCGACCATCAGCCCGGCGATAAATACCGAGAGGATGATGTAGAGCACCATCCCGTACATCCCGGAGCCGACGCCGCCGAAAATGACCTCTCCAGTCGCGATATTGAGCATCGGGATGAGCCCGCCCAGCGGCGTGTAGCTATCGTGCATGCTGTTGACCGAGCCGTTCGAGGCCATGGTCGTCGCCGTCGCCCAGGTGGTGGAGGCGCCGATGCCGAAGCGAACTTCCTTGCCCTCCATGTTGCCGCCGGGCTGCCCGTCGCCGGCCGCGCGGACGATGCCGATGGCATCGACATTCGGGTTGCCGGACTGCTCGGCCAGGTTCGCGACGACGGCCGTCACCAGGAAGAAGGCGGTCATCACGCCG
>JBBSKE010000356.1:0-4357 GCA_038256595.1 Tepidiformales bacterium
CGACCGCGGAGACACGGATGCAGGACTTCAACGAGCAGCAGAATATCTTCGCGCGCTACCTGCCCTACGCCATCGCCTTCGACTGTGTCGATAAGTGGGCGAAGGCGTTCAAAAACCTCGAGAACAACCCGCAGGCGGCCGGCGTGAGCTCCTGGTACTACGGCGGCGCGGCCGGTTTCAGCGCGGCTGCCTTCTCGAGCAACATGAACAGCTTCTCGAATAGCGTGAGTTCGTCGTTTGCGAGCACCCCGGGCGGTTCGGGGGGAAGCGGCGGCGGCGGTGGCGGCTCCTCTGGCGGCGGTGGCGGCGGCGGTGGCGGCGGGAGCTGGTAGACGGCCCCGGGGCGACCTCAGCGGGGCGGTGGCATCTGCGCGACCAGCGTCTTCGGCGCGAGCAACGCATAACTCTGGCGAAGCATCTCGTTGACCTCGGACCAGTCTGTTTCGTTCGCGAAATCGAAGCCGATCCAGCCTTTTGCGCCGAGGTAGGCGGGCACGAAGAAGCGATCCGGTTCGTTCGCCATCAATTCCTGCTGCACGCCCGCCGCCGCCTTCACATTGATGGCGATTCGCCCGTCGCCGTGGTGGTCGACGAGGAAGTAGCAGAATTTCTTGCCCCGAACCGCGAACGCGGTGTGCAGCCCTGATTGCTGGACCGCTTCGACGCCCGGCAGCTGCATCGCGAGCGTGGTGAGCTGCTCGCGGATGGGCGCGGAGGCCGCGGCGAAGTCCGTCACGCTCGCCGCTCCCTCGCCTCGAGCCAAGCGCGCAGGCGATGGGGGACGTTCGTGATGATGCCGTCGATCCCGGCGGCCGTGACTCGCTCCCAGTCTTCCTCGCGGTCGGCGGTCCAGGTCCAGGCGGTCAACTGGCGGCGTTTGGCCGCAACGACATGCTCGCGATCGACGCAGGAGTGCTCGATCGAGATCGCCTGGGCGTTGCGCTTGAGCACGGCCGCGAGGAGGCGCTCGTACTCCTCGCCGAACTTGGGAATCGAGATAATCGTCGCGGAGACGCGCACCTCGGTCGCACGCGCGCGTTCGACCATGACCGGGTTGAACGAGTGGATGGCCGACCAGGTGTAGGCGTCGTGGGCTGCGAGCACGCCGAGGACGGAATCGACGAGGCGCTGGTCGTACTCGGGCTCACCCGGAGTGGCCTTCAGCTCGCACATGACGGTCAGGCGGCCCGAGACGAGTTCGAGCACCTGGTCGAGGGTCGGGACCGGCTCGCCATCGCCGGCGTCGGCAGCCTGGAGGGCGGCGAGCGTCTGTTCGCGAACGGGACCGCTCAGGTTCGTGGTGCGGTCGACCGTCTCGTCGTGCATGAGGACGGAGACGCCGTCGGCGCAGAGCTGAACGTCGATCTCCATCGCCTCGGCGCCGGCATCGAGGCACTGGCGGACCCCGGCGAGGGTGTTGGCTGGCGCTTCGCCCGCAGCGCAGGCGTGACCGATAACGAGTGGCATTCCCATGGGGCGGTAGCGTACGCCGCGCGCGTTAATGCGCGAGTCGTGCCCGGTGGCAGGTTGCGACGACGCAGCGGCTTCGGGCCGCGACTCGGCGACAGGTCACCATGACCCCTCCGTACCCGTCGGGGTTCGGAAGCGAATGGCAACCACCTATCAGAACCACGGCAGGCATGGAGTGTCGTCGTGATTCGCCGCCAGGTCCTCTGCCCGCAGGCGCGCGCCATTCGATGAGCACGAGCACATGGTGGCACGCCTGTAGCCTCGCACCGGGCGCTGCTTACAGGTCGCGGACCTTCGGGGCGATTTCGGCGGCGAGGTATTCGGGGACGTCGTCGGAGTCGAAATCGAAGTGCTGGAACATGACTTCCTGGCAGCCGAGTTCGGCGAGGCGGCCAAGCTGGTCGATGACCTCCTCGGTGCCGCCGGCGACGCCGCCGCGCTCGCGCGAGAAGGCGAGGAACTCGGCGACGGACATCTTCGCCTGGTCGCCGCCGAACATCGCCTGGCGCTTGCGGACGGCGCCATCGATATGCGCCTGCGAGGGGCCGAGCAGCCCGAACGACATCATCGAGCGGGCGATCGTCGAGGGGTCGCGGCCGATAGGCTCGCAGTGTGCCTCGAGGACCGATGTCTTGTGCGCGTAGAGTTCGGGCGTGACGTTCACGGCGTTCCATTCGCTCGCATATTTCGCAACGAGCTTGAGGGTGCGCTTTTCGCCGCCTCCGCCGATGAGGATTGGCGGGCGGCCGTTCGCCGGCTTCGGCAGGCAGTTCACGCCGGCGAGCTGGTAGTACTTGCCATCGAAGGAGGCGTCGTCTTCGGTCCAGAGCTTCTGGATGACCTGGATGCCCTCTTCGAGACGGTCGAAGCGCTCTTTGACGGGCGGAAAGTTAATGCCATAGGCGCGATGCTCGGATTCGTTCCAGCCCGCGCCGAGACCCATGACGAAGCGCCCACCCGAAAGCAGGTCGATCTGCGCGCCCATGCGTCCGACGTCGATCGGTGAGCGGAAGGTGACCGGCGAGACGAGCGGGCCGAAGCGGATGGTCGAGGTTTCGCGCGCGGCGATGGCGAACGAGAGGTACGCCTCCAGCGAATCCTGCTGGCTGCCGATGAAGTAGTGGTCGGAGCGGAAGAGCGACGGGAACTGGAGCCGCTCGGCGAGGTGGAGGATGTGGAGCCAGCGCTCCCAGGTAAGGCCGTTCTGGCCTTCGACCATGAGTCCGATTCGCATGCTATTACTCCCTAGGGTGTTGCCCTAATACGCACGGTGGTGATGCAAACGCAGCGTAAAACTTCGTCCGAACTTGGGATACGAACCACACTTTTTTGGCTGCATGTGCAATATATATCGCAGGAGAAGGTCATCCGATGCCATACATGAGCAGGAACCAGCCGACCGTCATTTGCGCGTGGTGCACGCGAGTCCTTAGCGAGGGCTCTGGCGATGTGACCCACGGCATCTGCCCGGCCTGCTCGCAGGATGTCTTCGAAACCGCGGAGAAGGTCTGGCGCGACCGGGACGACCGCAGCGAGCGCTCGACGGGCCGGCGACCACGCAGAGCGGCCAGCTAGCCTCGGACCCCGGTAGGCTGCGGGCACGACAGCGCGGCGGGCTGATTCGGGCCTGGGCCGTGAACCCGGAATCTCCTCCCCGGTCCAACGCATGTACGTCGCTGCAGTGCCTACTATCGTCTGCGCGCGAAGGTACTATTTCGCGTCCACGATTCATGCAAATGGCCTCGTTGTTATGCGTTTGTTATACGGCAGCATTCGCAGTAAATGGCATCGCTCCGCACGTTGATCGCTCGTTTGAGAAACTATGTGTAGGCGAACTTGGGAGCGACACTTATGGATACAACGGACATCACAGTGATATGCGCCTGGTGCGCAACGGTCCTGACCAGGGGCTCTGATGTCGTGTCGCACGGTATTTGTAACCCCTGCGCGAACCTCGTGCTGCGCGACATCACGAATGAATTCGACCGCGAAGAGAACGACACCGCTGCGTCATCCTGGTGGCGTCTCGCAGTCTAACGGGGTTAGTACTGGCCCTCACAGCCCGCGCTGGTCTCCATGCCCGGGCTTTTTTCGTGGGCGAAACGCGGGGCCGATAGTCAATTCTCGGTCTGCCAGCGCCAGCTCACGACTCGACGGGGCTGGATGCGAATCATCGGCAGCGACTCCAGCGCCATCGCCTCATACTGCGAATACTTTGCCCGGAGCGCCGCGACGGCCACGGGCCATTCGCTGCCATCGTCCAGGACCTCGGCGGTGCCATGGACGCGGACCCAGGCGAGATTCTCCCAGTTGCTGTCGTCGTAGTGGTCCACCAGCAGCGTTACCCGCGGGTCCCGCTGGATGTTGCGCAGCCGTGCGAGATTCCGCGCCGGGCCCTTCGGCTTTTCGTCGATAGCGATCGCTAACAGGTTATCCACAACCGCGAAACAGACGGGCACAGTCTGCGGTTCGCCGTTCGCAGCAATAGTCGCTATTCGTGCCACCCGCGATTGCTCCAGCAGGACGCGCTGCCAGGGTTCAAACATGGTGAAAGTGCGCCTTTCCGTCCGAATGCCGTTCGAGTCGACCACCGCTACTCTACTTTCTGGAGGGTGATTTCGGGGAATATTAGGTGGCCAACAGGGAGCCATAGGGGATACAGTCAGTATTCTTAGTGGAAACCCTGATTGCTCTTCCGGAGCCGTCCTCGTGAAATCCTTCCTTTGCCGCCTGAATCGACCGCTCCTGGCACTTGTTGCCGGCCTTTCCCTGCTCCCCATCGGGCTCGCCGCAACTGGCGCAACCGGTGCTGCAGCCTCGGACGAGGACCATGGCGAAGCACCCCACCTCGAGCACGAACTGCAGTTTGCAGTCCTCGAAGGCGACG
>JBBSKE010000357.1:0-4343 GCA_038256595.1 Tepidiformales bacterium
TCGTGGTGCCAATCAAGGCGATGATCATGAACCTGCTCTCCGTCGGCGCCGCCTACGGGCTGATGGTCCTCATCTTCCAACACGGCGTCGGCAACGAACTGCTCGGCTTCACCCAGAGCGAGACGATCGAAGCGTGGGTGCCGCTCTTCATGTTCGCCACGATCTTCGGCCTCTCGATGGACTACCACGTCTTCCTGCTGACTCGCATCCGCGAGCACTTCGACCACACCGGCAACAACACCGAGTCGGTCGCCTACGGAGTGCGCACCACAGCTGGCATGATCACCGGCGCGGCCGCCATCATGGTCGCCGTGTTCGCCGGGTTCGCCAGCGGCGAAATGGTGATGTTCCAGCAGATGGGCTTCGGCCTCGCGACCGCCGTCATCCTTGATGCCACGATCGTCCGCATCGTCCTTGTCCCCGCCAGCATGCAGCTCCTCGGCGCGCGCAACTGGTACCTCCCGTCCTGGCTCGAATGGCTGCCGAAGGTGAACGTCGAAGGCACCCCGTCGCCGAAGCCGGCCCAGGGCACCGCGGCCATCCCCGCGGCCGCTTACGCGCTCGACCTCGACGGCTCCGTCGGCGAATAGCCACCACCCGTCTCGAATCCAGGCCCCGGTCGAGTGATCGGGGCCTTTTCGCGTCTGCGTCCGGGGCAATCGCTGGGCCGAGCGCCGCATCGCCCGTAGAGTGAGTTTGGGTCGGCCGCTTGCTGCCCGGAGGCTCACATGGCGCGCTACTTCGTCACCGGCGGGACCGGGTATCTCGGCTCTACGCTCATCGAACTGCTCGTGAAGAACGGTCACACGGTGGTCGCGCTCGTTCGCCGGCCGGAACGCGCCGACGTGCTCGGCGAAGGCATCGAACAGGTGGCCGGAGACCTTTCGAACGAAGACGTCCTTGCGCGCGGAATGGCAGGCTGCGACGGCGTCTTCCACCTCGCCGCCAGCGTCGGGGGCACCCTCGAGGCGACCCGCGAGTTCAACACCGAAGGCACCCGCCGCGTCCTCCGTGCAGCGAAGACCGCCGGCGTCCCGCGCATCGTGCACACCAGCTCGAGCGCCGCGATCATCACGCGAGAGGGCATCGTCAGCGAGAATCACACCGGCGACACCGCGCTCATCGACCCCTATTCGGTCACGAAGGCCGAGGCCGAACGCGTCATCTTCGAGGCGGTCGAAGGCGGCCAGGACGTCCGCATCTGCAACGTCGTGAACGCCTATGGCTATAGCCCTCGCGGCGCGATGAGCTACAACCTCTTGATTCGCGCCGCCTGCGAGGGTGCCCTCAAGACCGTCGTCGATGCGCGGGTCGGCTGGGTGCTCGCCGAAGATGTGGCAGTCGGCCATCTCCTCGCCTTCGAAAAGGGCGAAGCGGGCAAGCGCTACGTGCTCTGCGGCGAAGTCGCGACCTTCTCCACCTTCCTCGGCGCGGCGAAGCGCCTCTGGGGGAGTACGACGCCGCTGGCGGTCCTGCCGCCCGGCTCCGACCTCCCGGATGATGGCCAGTTCTTCGCCCGCCGCTCCGAGGTCTACGGCAAGCTCGGACCCGTCACCACCGAAGACGCCAACGCCCGTGCCCTCGGCTTCACCGCCGCCGGGTTCGAAGCCGGCCTCGCCGCCACCATTCCCTGGATCAAAGCGCAGATCGCCCAGGCCTGAGTCGCGCCCAAACAGAAGCGCGACCGTAAGGAAGCGCGTCCCTGCGTGACCATGCTCACAGCTTCAGCCACGCCACCAATCGTGGCCCGGCCGGCGTTCCAACCACCATGGCCGCGGTCAATGTCAGGCCGCATCTGCAAGATGACCTGCAAGCGTCAGGCCTGGCCACCGGGATCAGGATTCCTGTGGTCGATGCATTCTGCGGCGGCCGCGGAACAGCGATCCGGCACGTTGGTAACCCCTTTGTATCGGACCTATTACAATCCCTATTTACTCCAGTCCTAAAACGCAGTAGAACATCGGCAATTCGTACGCGATGCGCGCCTGCCGGCAGTGAGAACCGCGACCAGTGCGCCCGGGAGACACCAGATGCTCATAAAGCTCGTGAAAAAATCCCTGGCAGCCCTCCGCGCAATCCCGTGGACACTTAAAGACGGCGTACTGACATGGCTCAGCCGCCGGGCCGCCCAGATCGCAGTAGCCGGGGCACTACTGACCGGCGGATTGCTGCTGCTGGTCCTTGCCGTGCTCGCGCTTCCGCTGATCGTTGCCGTGCTCTTCGTCTTCGCCATCACCTTCGTGCTCACCAAACTGGTTGCTCTCTGGCGCGGAATTGAGTCGTTGTTCGGCAAGAAGCACGACACGAATCCATTCGAGGTGGAACGCCCGGCGCACTTTCCCACCTACGAGTCCAAGCCGCCCGATACAGGACTCCACAATCGGATCTTCGGGCCTTACAACCCCGATGGTTTCTATGACGGCGTTTTTGAAGGCGGTGGCGTAAAAGCAATCGCCCAGATCGGCGCGATACGCAGGATGGAAGACCTCCGGATGCGGCCCCAGCGCCTCGTTGGTACATCGGGCGGAGCAATCGCGGCGGCCGGCATCGCGGTCGGCGGGACATCGAACGATCTCTGGCGAATCCTCGCCCAGACCGACTTGACCGGCCTCTTCGACGCCCGCTACCTGCCGAACACGAAGTCCTGGCGGCTGCCGTTCTACGGCATCACTCCGCTCCTGCTTCCCTTTGTCTCGAAGTGGGGACTGATGAAAGGCGATGCATTCCTCGACCTTATGCGCAGCGCTCTCGCCGACATCCACGAGACCCCAGCCGGCACGCCGATCACCTTCGGACGCCTCAACGCGGATTGGCACGCGACCCTTCCGGCGTCGCTATCCGACCTCAAATCGAAGAATCGCCTCACGATTGTCGCCACGGATGTCACGCGCCGGCAACCAATCATCTTGCCCGACGGCATCGAGGAATACTGTATTCAACAGGCGTCGGAGAAGCCACGAGGGAAAAAGAACCAGCTTTGCGACACCTGCGCGAGCGGTGGCGCATGTGCGACGAAGGACAACCTGGAGGTTGCCGTTGCGGTGCGCATGAGCATGAGTATGCCGTTCCTCTTCGAGCCCTACCGGATTCGCCTGAAGGTTCGCAACCCCGATGGCAACATCGTCGATGGCGGCGAGTGCGCAATCGCCGACGGCGGTATCTCAAGCAACTTCCCGATGTGGATTCTCGACGCCGGGCCGGGCCTCCCCCCGCGCTACCCAACCTTCGGCTTCCTGCTCCAGGAGAACATTCATGTCGATGGCAGAGTGAAAGACGCCTCTGTGAAGGAACTCCGGAACGTTCTACAACTGACGACGGCCATAGTGCGCGCCGGTATGGGCGTGATCGACCGCGTCCAGAGTGAGCACGCGGCCGCGCGG
This sequence comes from Tepidiformales bacterium, assembly GCA_038256595.1. Lineage (GTDB taxonomy): Bacteria > Chloroflexota > Dehalococcoidia > Tepidiformales > Tepidiformaceae > JBBSKE01. The sequence goes on from JBBSKE010000357.1 coordinate 3,381, forward strand.
ACGATCTCCATGGCCACTCTTGACGTGAAGACGGAGCAATTCGAACTAACGGATGAGCAACGGGCGAAGCTTCTCGTGGCCGGAGTGCTTGCCGCAGATCGCTTTTTCATCGCTGGCGAGCCGCCGGTGGCACCCGCTACCGAGGGCCGCCCGCCGTTCAACTGGGCGAACTACGTCCGGCAGTTCCGCGGCGGCATCGCGCGGCCAGTCGTGTTTCCCGAAGGATCGCCTACGACGGTCGAGGACGTCCAGTACGAGGTCGAGCGAGCCGCCATCCTCACCAGGTGACGAACAGCCCGGGAGACACTTGTAAGTACTGGACATCAAACTTACAAGTGACCTCGCCAGATGTAACAACCTTTCAAGTGGCGCTGTCGCCCCTGAATCAGCGACCGGCCGCCCACGCGCGCAACGCATCGCCGATCACCGGTTCGAGCGCCGCCTCGAGGTCCTGGATAGTTTCAGCACTTATCGATGGACCAATGGTCACCGACCCAAACCTGGTGGGCCCGTTCGAATCCACCTCAAACTGGCGCAAATCGACCACGACCCGATACTCCCCGCGAACGAGACCGGTTGCCTGGAAAGTGACTCGCAGCGAAGCATTCGGCTCCACGCCCTCGGATGGCGCTCGTACGAGGCCGATTTCGAGGCGGATCCAGTAGCTCTTGCCGTCGCTCCCAGCGGAAAAGCTACTGCCACCGCCTGCACGGATATTCGTGGAAAGCCGGGCGTCCGGGGTGACAAAGCCAACCTTCAGCCGAGTCTCAAGCGAACGGAGAAGCTGGCTGACCGCTCCTATCGCAGGCTGCAGTTCGACCGGCGGCAATTCATCTCTCATTACCTGCTCGCGGGCGGCAGCTGCAGCGGCGATTGCCTCGATGTCCTCGCTGACCGTTCCACCGGCGAACACAACTGCGCGGTTCAGATCACCAATCTGGACATCCGCGAACATATGGACCA